>DAIRSD010000259.1:0-6794 GCA_036804625.1 Aureliella sp.
AGATCGGATCATCAGGAGCTGGCGATGTTAGCTTGGCTCCATCCACCTTGCAGCGCATCGGTGAACTGGATGAAATGGAATCGAACCAAGCCCTGATCTCGCAGCACGTGGGGTCGAACATGTGGGCGGTTACTCCGGAAAAATCGGGCAGCGGCAAGTCGCTTTTGTTCATCAATCCTCATCAGCCGTTTTTTGGGCCTGGACAGTGGTACGAAGGCCATGTGATCAGCGGCGAGGGCTGGAACTTGTCGGGAGCCTGCCTCTTCGGATCTCCGTTTCCCACCATTGGCTACAACGAAAAGCTTGCTTGGAGCCATACCGTCAATCAGCCTAACATCGTCAGCGTCTACCGGATGAAGTTTGACGAGCCCAGTGATCGCTTAAAATATCGCTATGGAACCGAACATCGACAGGCAACTGAAGACACTGTAGCCTTGGGAGTCAAGTCGGACCAAGGTGTGCAGGCTCGCCAATTCGTCATCACAAAGACTCACCTTGGTCCTGTGGTCGCGATTCGCAACGAGCAGCCGCTAGCGATCAAATTCGCCAAGCTAGAATCTGGCGGTGCCATGCAGCAGTGGTACAACATGGGCAAAGCTCAATCGGTTGCCCAGTTCAAGCAGGCGATGCAGGCCTGTGACGTTCCGATGTTTAACGCGGTGGCGGCCGATAATCAAGGCAACATACTTTATGTCTACGGTGGAGCCATCCCCAGAAGATCACTTAAGTTTGATTGGTCCAAGCCAGTCGATGGCAGCGATCCTGAAACGGCGTGGCAAGGCTACCACACTTTCGACGAGCTTCCCCAAGTTGAAAACCCCAAGTGCGGTTTCGTCCAAAACTGCAATCAATCGCCATGGACCACCACGCTGCTGACCAAGGAATTGGCCGATGGTCTGACTGACGAGAATCCGAAGACCAACGAGTTTCCCAAGTACATGGTCACTGAGAAAGAAAGAGACAATGGACGTGCTCGAATCTCGCGAAGGATACTCGCGGGTCAGGCAAAGTTTACTTATGAGCAGTGGGCCCAGTATGCATTTGATACGACCATCATCGATGCTGAAACCCGTGTGCCTGAAATCGTTGACGAATGGGAAAAGCTGGCGAAGAAAGAACCCGAGCGAGCAGAAAAACTGCGTGAAGTGATTGATTTACTACGCAATTGGGATGGCGTTAGCACTAAGGAGTCGGTGCAAGTTACGTTGATGACGCTGACCTTTGAACGAGTTCTGAAGATGCTGGAAGCTGGCGATATTTTTAATTCGCCTAGAATACGCGCTCTGGAAGCTACGATAGCCGACTTGCAGGAAAAATTTCAAACCTGGAAGGTTGCCTGGGGAGAAATCAATCGGTTGCAACGCATCCACGGCTCACAGATCGACATGCAGGGCGCTGGACAGTTCAGCGACGAATTGCCCAGCCTGCCAGTGGCTGGCGCACCAGGTCCCTTAGGCATCGTATTTAACTTCTACGCTTTACCTCAGAAGGATCAAAAGCGACGCTATGGTGTTGCTGGCCACAGTTTTGTAGGTGTTGTGGAGCTAGGCGAAAAAGTACGCGCCAAGACCGTTCTGCAATTCGGACAATCCGGCGATCCCAAGTCTCCTCACTGGTTTGATCAAGCACCTTTATATGCTTCTGGCCAGTTCAAGCCATCGTGGTATCAGCGTCCAGACATTGAGAGCAACAGCAAAGCCAGCTATCGTCCAGGAGAGCGAAAATAGACCAGTCGATTTTATGTTAGAGGCTATCTGGAGATCTGAGCCGAAAGCGTTAGCGTTCGGTTCCGTGTCGGTGAACGGATGGTAACACACTGCGCTAGACCGTTGGGTGTGTTTCCAGGTTGCCTCTTAGCTCTTTTGTAATCGATGCGAAGTCAAAGCATGGCACACTGTCCCAATCGCGGAAGTGTATATTGCCAACCTAGTCGCCTGACGAACTAACATTGGATTGTAGGGTTCAAAGAAAAATGAGTAACCAATCAGAATCGGTCCGATCAATATGATTGCTGACGAAACCATCTGAATTTTTTGGCATAAAAACCTTTGATTGGGCCTCAAGTAACAGCCTAGAACCAAATTGAGCAGCGAGGACCAAAGCAGGTAGATGTGTGCAGAACGCATGAATAATCGAGGGCCATCTGGCATGCTTCTCAAGTGATCGTGCACTCAGTCCATATACTGGCCTGTCAACAGAAAGCCCAAGATTCCGTCTATGCCTAACCAAAAGTGTAGCTGCTTGGTCCAATTCATGGATTACTCTCAGTAATTCTATGATCGCGTTGTCAATCAACTGAATCGCCCTAGCTTAGGCCAATTGATGCGACTCCATCCCCACTTAAAAAGTTCACCGCTGAGCAACTGTTCCTTCCAGGTTTTTTGATCCATGGAATAGTTATTCCAAACGGTTTCCAAGTAGGGTTCACTGGCCCGTGAAAGCGCAGTGATCAGGCCTTGGCGTTCAACGGCGCGTAGACCTTCCCAGTAGTAGTCGATGATTTTTTGCTGATACATGTTCCCGGCAATGTCTAGACTTGCCACACCTCCCTGGCTGAACAACTGGATATTGCCAACCGCCACAACGCTGATCGTCGCTGAAACATCCCAGATCGAAGCCCCTTGAGCCCGAGCGGCTAGCTCCATCTGCCTCAAAAACTGATCCATTTCAGATGGTGGAAACAGGTGATTCGGGTCAACGTGAAGGAGAGTTTCTCGAGTATCCTCAATCGTCTTGCGCAATCCATGAATCGAGATGGGCGGTTGCTCAAATACAGTTGCCGCTCCACCCAGCGCTTGCTGAACGGCGTCAACCAGAGCGCCGGGACATTGGATGCTTGTACTGGCAGGTAGCAATCGCTGCTCGACCAATCGATTTGCCAAGTATTGCAGGTAGCCTTTGTTGCCGTATGCCAAATCACCAAAGATAGCCATAACCGTCAGGGGCGAAAAATGAAATGTGGCCAGTGCGGTTATATCAAGTAGCCCGCCCATCGTCTTGCGAGCCAAAATGACTTGATCGTGATCAGTCAGCTCTTGGTCGCTGTCTTGAAGTCGCCCACCGATCGACAAATCATTGACCACATAATCCAACATCTGCCTTACAAAAATGGAATAGGACCGAGAGTTGCCGAAAGCGGAAGGTACTAGCCAGTTTGCCGACTCGCGAACCCATTCACTGGCATAAGCGCTCGCGCTGCGCAGCGATTCTGGCACGCCAACCGAGCGGTGCAACATACGCTTCAAGCTCTGGAACGCTTCGCCCATCGTCTGCTGATCCATGTCGATCGCAGAAGGGCTTCCCAGTTCCAACGCACCACTGGATTGCTGCCGGTCAACGAAGTCAGGAGTACCAGCAGGTGTGGGCGTTGCGGTCGGCGGTTCCGGCGACTGGCCGGGCCGTGAAGAGGATGCGTTTTCGTTAGATTTCATCAGCCTTAGTCCTTCCAGGCAAGACGGCAACTGGTTCTAATCCACCTGCGAGACCAACAGGCAAGACGGATGACCTATCAGTTTGCCGGCAGTCTAAAGCTTGTGCAAGTAAGTTACGGACAATTGTACAGAATTCTGCTTGAAAGTCTCGGACTTGCGAATGTGGCTAAAGACCAACCACCGTTGACCAGCGGCAAGTTGCAGCACCAGATCGGCCGAAGCCTCGATAGCAAATTGATCTAGAGGAGCGCCTGCAGCGTCGACTTTCCACGAAGCGCCTTGTTGTGTCGCATCCGAGATCTCAAGAATTGCGACCAGCGAAAAACTATCCGACTGAGCGTTTTTTCCAATCCAGTATTTGCTTCCCTGGTCAAGCATCGACTGAAGCTTGGAGTCCTTGGCAATCTTTTGTCCGATTATTTCCAGTTCCCGCTTGACGGAACGCTGAAGCCCTACGCGGTCGGGCTGCTGACTAAGCTGGCTGGCAACTTCGATCAGACCAGAATAGGCAGCCAGTGAAAGCTCTTTGCGGTCAGGCAGTTCATCTTGCAGGGCTTGGGAGCATTCGTTTAGGCGCTCAGCCGCTTGACGGATCGATGCAAAGACTTGCTCATAGCTTTCCGTTATGCTCAGATTGCTGTCTACGGCCTGATTCACCGAGTCGAATTCTAAAGTAGTGCTTACGGTTGTTGCTCTATCGCTTGAGGTCACTGGCATATCTAAAACGGGTAATGACCTGTGCCCGTCACTGGTTGTACTCAAGATACTGACCTGATTTTGCGACTCTGCGCCAGTCCAGGCTGCGGAATGGAACTTGGTTGGCACGATCCAGGGGACATACTCGGCAATCTTTGGCCCAAGTCCACCCACATCACGACCCAGTCCATACCACAAAATCAGTAGTGCCAGCGGAAACGCGGCCAGTCCCCCGCCTAGGATCGGCAACATGCCAAGCAGTCCAGATGGCTGTCGTCGCTTGCGTGA
Source organism: Aureliella sp. (assembly GCA_036804625.1). Classification (GTDB taxonomy): domain Bacteria; phylum Planctomycetota; class Planctomycetia; order Pirellulales; family Pirellulaceae; genus Aureliella. The sequence goes on from DAIRSD010000259.1 coordinate 4,416, forward strand.
GGAAGAAGTTCTTCGAGAATCGATGACCGACCCAGTGGCTAAAGAAGAAATGATGGAAGCATCGATCGCCAGTTTACTATTTGCCTTCGGCGTAGCATCGGCTTGAACAATTTCAATTTCGTCAACAACCGCCGTCGGATCGTCAATAATTTCCCAACTGGCAAATTGACTCAACAACACCTCACCCAATAGAAAATGCTGACCGCATTTTGGGCAGCAAACAGTCGTCTCCAACGGCAATTGCTCAGGCAATAGCGCAGCGGTATGACAATGAGGGCAGGGCACTATGTGCATCGCCATGTGAACCTTTACGCCTCAGGGTTGGTCTTGGTTAGACGTTGAGCGCTTTTAATTAGCCGATCCATAGGAAAGGGCTTGCAGATGTACTCATCTACGCCCAACAGTTCGGCGTATTGTTGGTGGCGATGCCCCTCGTTGCCGGTAACCATGATGACTGGCAGCCCCTCCAGCCCTTGACGGCGCAGTTGCTCCAAAACCAAAAACCCACTTCTTTTGGGCATCATCATATCTAGGATCAACAGGTCAGGCCTTAGCGCTTCGACCATAGCCAAGCCTTGGTTGCCGTCACGGGCCACCGAGACTCGAAAACCAGAACTCTCTAAAGCGTATCGCATCGATTCGATAATCTCGGCATCATCATCTACCAGCAGCACATGTGGGCCTGAGGGCTCGGGCTGGGAAGCAGACTGATCTGTGGTTAATTCTGGGGAGTTCATGCAGTCATCCAGTACTGAAATGCCAATAAACGAAAAATCGACGGTCACCCCCGCCGTTCTGCCAGTCGCATGATTAGGGTACTAAGATTAGTATAGACGACAAATCCATGGAAAAAACTTGGCGTCCCCGCTTTGACGTCAGCATTTTTCCGCATTCCGCAGAAATTAGGAAACAAAGTGACAGAATCTGAATCATCAGAACTAGCTCAGAAAATTCTGGACTATGTCTATCACCCCCACTACCGGCCAGCCAAGCCCAAGAGCATTCATTTAGGGCTGAAGCTTGCGCCCGAAGACTACAGGACGGTTCGGCGGACTATTAAGAGACTGGTGCAGAGCGGACAATTGGCATTTGCGGCCAATCATTTGGTTTTGACTCCTCAGATGGTCAAAGGTGATCCCAATTTGACGCGAGGCACCTTTCGACAAGCGGCCGCCGGTTTTGGATTCGTCCGCCCGGTCCCCACCGGTCAGCTTGGGCCCGTCGAAGACATTTTTATTCCAGCCTCAGTGACCAATTCTGCCATGGAAGGTGATATGGTTCAGGTTCGGATGCGAGCCGGTCGTCGAGGTGGGCTGGAAGGCGAAATCGTTGAGGTGCTTGAGCGAGCAAGGCGTCAGTTTTCGGGTACTTTTTCAATGGACGGAGCTAGGCCCGTTGTGCGACTGGACGGAGTAGGAGTCAGCACCTTGGTATCCGTTGGCGATGTGCGTGGCCTGCCGGTTGAGCCAGACGACAAAGTGGTTGTCGAACTGGTCAGATTTCCGGATGGCCTAAGTTCGGGTGAAGGTGTGATCATGGAAGTTTTGGGTTCCAGCAAGAACCCAGCCATCGATACCTTGTCCGTCATGCGACAGTATGGTTTGCATTATCAGTTTCCCGATGCGGTGATTGAAGATGCACGCGCTCAGGCCGATTGTTTTGTTGAAGGCGACATACCCGAGGGGCGGCGTGATTTGACTCGGGTGACCACGCTGACGATCGATCCTTTTGATGCTCGCGATTTTGACGATGCGATATCGCTTTACCGCAATGAAAAAGGCAACTGGGAATTGCTGGTTCACATCGCCGATGTGTCACACTTTGTGCCTGTGGGTTCACCGCTGGATCAAGAAGCCAAGCAACGAGCCACCAGTGTGTACCTGCCTGATCGAGTGATTCCGATGCTGCCCGAGATCATCAGCAATCACTTGGCTAGCCTTCAGCCAGACCGCGTTCGTCTGACCAAAACGGTGCTGATGGAGATGTCTGATTCGGGAACGATCCTGCATCAAGAGGTCTATAATTCCGCGATTTACAATCATCAGCGTTTGAACTACGAACAGGTCGATCAGTATCTTGCTGACCCTGAACCATGGCGCGAAAGACTGAAACCCGAAGTCTGGCAAATGCTGCGCGACATGCACACCCTGGCAATGACCCTGCGACGTGCTCGCTCGGCTGATGGCGCAATCGAACTGGTTTTGCCGGATGTCAAAATTGACCTCGACAAATCAGGTAAAGTCAAGGGAGCAAAAATCGTCCAGCACACCGAGAGCCATCAAATCATCGAAGAGTTTATGTTGGCGGCCAATCAGGCGGTGGCCACTTGGTTGGATGACTTGGAGATCCCCTTTCTGCGTCGTGTCCACGCACCGCCCG
>DAIRSD010000260.1:0-6778 GCA_036804625.1 Aureliella sp.
TCAATCAATACTAAAGACCGTTGCTACTCGGATCGTGTAAGTCGAGTACGAGTACCGCCGATGGCTGAGTACGAGTCAGTAATTACTGGTTTTCTCATCACTAACAAATCGATTCAATCGAAAAAGTGCAACCTCAAAACGCGCCAGCAAGTGAGTCAGTTGCTTGATTCTACACACACTCGCTGGCGCGTCGGTCTGGTACTATGGGTAGATTTTCAGATGCCGCTCGCCTTAGCTGTCTACCAACGAATATGGCCGCGAACAGGCTCGCGATACATGCTTTCCAACTCCTCAGCCGCTCGAACCAATAACTCGGGCTGTTGATCGGAAGTCAATGTGCGGTCTGGCAAACGGACTTGCAGTTCAACATAAAGATCGCCTGGCGCGCCATTTGGGTTCAGCACGCCGCGCCCTTTGATTCGCAATCGTCGACCGCCGCTACTGCCGGGGGGGATCTTTAGAGACACCGTCCCACTGGGTGTGGGCACGTCAACCGTAGCCCCTAGCACGGCTTCTTTCAGCGTGATTGGAAGCCGGAGTTCCAAGTTGTTGTCATTGCGCTGAAAATAGGGGTGTGGCGCTACCTGAAGATGTACGATCAGATCGCCATTGGCACCACCATTTGTCCCTGGATTGCCTTGACCGCGCAGCCGCATCTTCTTGCCGGTAGTGATCCCGGGCGGGACCTTCAATTGCAGCGTCTCTTCTTTGCCGCCTCGAAGCACGCTGACGGCAGCGGCACCACCTAGCACAGCCGTGTTGAAGGGCACAACTAGCTCTGCGCGCAGATCGGATCCCTGAGTTGCACCGCCACGACCAGCGCGCCGAGTGCGACCGCCTGATGCTCCGGCCGAGCCACCTCCACCGGTGAATTGCCTGAGTAGTTCGTCGATCCCACCGAATCCAAAACCACCTCGCTGATTGCCGCTGTCGCCCGAGCCAAACATCTCTTCAAAGCTGGCCGTACCTCCAGAACCGCCAAACGGACCTCCGGTACCCGCAAACGGATTGCCGCCCATGCGCTCAAAGTCTGGGCCAACCTGGTCATACATCCGCCGTTTTTCCGGGTCATTCAGAACATCGTAGGCGTGCTGAACGTCTTTAAATCGCTGCTGCGCGGACTTGTCGTTAGGGTTCAGGTCTGGATGGTACTTCCTAGCCAGACGACGATAAGCCTTCTGAATCTCTTCTGGGGAAGCCGATCGACTGACTTCCAGTAGCTTGTAATAATCCTGAGCCATAGTTCTCATTGTTGGCATTAGCTCGAATGTTGCGGAGGGATACTTAACAGCTTAACTGGGGCTACTTAAAAACGAAACTCCTACTGTGCCATTATGACAGCAGTCGTCCATTATAAGCAAGTCTTATGCCGATGTTTGGCCGGATTGGGATCTAGAGTAGTCGGCTAGGTCAGAATCAGGCCGGCGTAGCCCACGACACGCGATTTGTCTCCCGACACATCAGCGCTAGTGCTGTAGTCCAACTGCCGGATGTTTAGTCCGTGTCCCATTTGTCGCAGCGTTTCCATGACCAGTGCCGCCGGAACGACTCCGCACATGCTGATTTCATGCTGCCTGCAAACATCCAGTAAACGCTCGGGATCGCCGCTTGCCATTGCATCAAGTGCCATGCGATCCCGGCGTCGATTCTCTGCGTCGTCGGCAAAGTGATTCATGTCGCTAGAGATGACAAGCAACGGTGGGTTGTCCAGTGACTGAAGCCAATCAGCCATCTTTTCTGCGGCAGACTTAATTTCGCTCCATGAACCAGCGTGCATTGCCACCCCGACCACTTTGATTCCAGGGGCAATTTGTTCTAGAATGGGCAACTGAACTTCAATGCCGTGTTCCGACGCGTGAGCCGCAGCGTCCAATTGAAATGCAGGAACATGTTGAGCCATCTGCGAGGCCAGTTCTGGATCACCGGCAATCGTCGTAGTGGCCGAAAGCGCCCAACTGTCGTGCGGGCAGATCGCCCAGTTGACCCCCTGGGCCGTATGCTTGGGAGAAATGACCAGTACGGTGCGATTGGGCTTCAGTTCGATCGATTGCCAGACTTTCGCAGCGATATGACCGCTATATTTCAGCCCCGCGTGCGGTACCATAGCAGCCAGTACCGATTGCGTTTGTCCCGTCGAAGTATCGCAGACCTCGCTTACCATTGCTCGTCGCGCTGCATCTTCGGCTGGATAGAACTGACCAGCAACCGCTGGTGCACGAGTACCCTGAGCAAGGATTGGAGTTGGTACAGACAGGCTGAAAACGCGTGGCAGAGTAGACATGACTTGAACGCTATGCACCCAACCCTCTTTGCTGCCCACAGGAAGTGCGCTCTGAAGTTGATTCAGAAGTTGCTCTGCCGATTGATTCGGGTCATACGCTAGTGCGCAGTGGCGCTGGTCGGATACGATGATGGCGCGAACTGTCGTGTCCACCCCCGCAAGATCTGCTTGTCCACCGTAGCCATGAAACGCAGGGTCGAATCCTAGAGTCAGACCTAGAGTCAACTGGCCAGAAAACTGCTGCTGTGCCAGCATGCTGGTGATGCGTTGGCACATTTGATAAAGATTGGACTGCAACGGAATTCCAGGACGAAAGGAGACCTGGATCGCGTTGCCCTGCTGAACTGGCACAGCAGAGGGCTGATGATCGTTGGGCTCCGGTCCCCATTCCATCGAAAGGACAAGAGCGTTGACGGATTGGTCCGGCAAATAAGGCACGACATAGCTTGGGGTTCCGCCACACGCAAAAGCGGCAATGTTTTCGGCGGCCACCTGAGCATATCCACGCAGTTCGTCCAAGCTCAGCGGAAGCGGTCCACTGATTGGCAAGCCAATAGGCAGCAGCTCTTTAAGTCCAATCGACATGGACAATCCGTCGAAACGAAATAACTCGGCATCCTCTTTCAACCAAGAATCTGTCGGCAATTGAGCCTTTTGGCAGACCGCTTGAAGAAACTCAGTGGCATTCCAACCTCGCTCGGTGGCTACCGAAGGCAGCAGCAGACCGCTGGCCTGACCCCGACGAATCATCAATCCATGCTTGCCTATTTCCACAGACTCAGCTCGCTTTGTAGCCGCCCCAGAAATGTGTTGTAGCGGCCCCAGCAGGGTGACCTCCAAGTCCAAGTAGGCTAGTTCACAGGGCGAAATCGGAGCCATGCGTTGGTCTTCGCGCGCAGTGCGCAGTGCCGCCGAGCTAATGGCGCTGCCCAATGCCATTGGCTTGCCAAGCACTCCGCAGCAACCGCGCAGCAGATGTCCACGCCTGAGCGTCACGAAGGCTCCCATGACAATCGACTGCACAAACTCACTGAGCGATTCAGGAGGCGTTTTGATGGGCTGGCCGGTCACGGCGGTGGCAACGGAGCTGGCTGCCAACTGGAGGCAGGTCTGGCGCTGGCCGCTGGTCAATCGATCAAGTTGCAGCGTCTCAGGCGAACCGGCAACGGATGCGGATTTTGGCAAGGGCTTCGATGGACTATTGGACATAGGTTCCTCCTTCAAGGATTGTGCGATTACCGGAGCTAGCCGTTCTGAATCGGCAAATTGTGAAATCCGAATCGGTTGACGCTGGCCGCCCCACGTGCCAGGCTGAGCGGCAAATCGACCTGGCACCGATGTGCGACAATGCATGCAACGACCGTTTCCAGAGTCGTCTAGTGCTTGGATAGCATATCGTCCCAATTGATACCAGTCGCGTTCGATCAGTAACGCAGTGCAGCTTGGGCAGTAGGTCGACTGATGTTGTCGATCATGGACATTGCCCACGTAAACGTATTTTAAGCCAGACTGCGACGCCAGGTCGTAAGCGTGCAGAAGACTTTCTGGGTCGGTGCGGCGGCGATTGAGCATCCTGAAATCGGGATGAAAAGCGGTGAAGTGAATTGGAACTTGGTCACCCAAGGCTTCCAATATCCAGTCGCACATTCGGCGCAGATCGTCGGGCTGGTCATTCAAATCCGGGATCAACAAGTTGGTTAGTTCTAGCCACACCTGAGTTTCGTTTGCCAAGTAACGCAGCGTTTCCAGAACCGGCTGCAAATGGGAGTAGGTGATCTGGCGATAGAACTCCTCAGTAAAACCCTTCAAATCTACGTTGGCAGCATCCATCCATTGAAAAAAAGGCTCGCGGGCTTCGGAGTTAATGTAACCGGCGGTTACAGCCACGGTATGAATTCCTAACTGTCGGCAGCTACGAGCAGTATCGATCGCGTACTCGGCCCAGACCACTGGATCGTTGTACGTGAATGCGACGCTGGTACAGCCGGAATCTTTTGCCGCACGTGCGATAACATCTGGATCGGCCACTTCGCTCAATCGCTCGACCTCTCGCGATTTGGAGATGTCCCAATTCTGGCAGAACTGGCAACCCAAATTACAACCGGCCGTACCGAAGCTTAGGACGGATGTACCGGGATAGAAATGGTTGAGCGGTTTCTTTTCGATGGGATCGATGCAAAAACCGGTGCTTCGCCCATAAGTTGAAAGAACGATTTGTCCCTGGCGGTTTTCGCGGACAAAGCAAAATCCTCGGTCGCCATCTGCCAGACTGCACTGGCGGGGACACAGCAAGCAGTCAAGTCTGCCGGGTTTGCTAGCGGGCTGCCACCAGGAGCCGACGACGGAGCCGTCAGGTAATCGCTGCCAAATTGTTTCAGATGCTGTCATTATGCCGTCCCTGCCCCTGCGCGACCTTCATTGTACCAGTTGCTTGCTCAACCGACACACGCGTGTGGATCGTTTTGGTCGGCATTAGTTTCGGCTGACCGCATTTTGCCTCCGCCTTCAATAAGCTCTGTACATGCACTCGACTCTTCCTATCGTTCGCAAAGTATCCAAAATACCCAACATTGCGGGCTGCGGTTCCAATGTGAAGATAAGGTTTGCGCACGAAGCAAAGTCTTCCCATGTTTACTTTGCGTTAATCTGGGAAGTCATTTCCGCCCCATCGGAGGACGGTTAAGTGGTTCAAGCGGTACAACCGATTCTGTCTGCATGCCCAGATTGCCGAGCGAAGGGTGGTGCGATGTCCCGAACATCTCAGTACGCCACTCCAGACGGCTAATTCTGTCTTCAACCGAACTCCCGCTCGGGAAGGACATTCATGACGCAGACTCCGAAGAACTGCTTGCAAAAGGCAGGCCGGCGCTGCTGGACCTTAGCCCTGATTAGCGTTCCGCTTGCAGTGCTGGTTCAGTTTCCGCTAAGCGCAGAAGAATCCAAATCGCTACGTCAATCCCCAGTTGTTCGTGCCATTCAGGCTGCGGAACCTGCGGTAGTCAACATTGAAGGCAGTAAACCTGCAGCCAAGACCAATTTAGCCTCAGCAGGCGACGCTCCACAAGTCAACGGCATGGGAGCAGGCGTAATCATCGACGATCGCGGCTACATTTTGACCAATCAGCACGTGGTTCAGGATGTCAAACGGATTGATGTTACGCTGCACGATGGGACCCAGCATACAGGTCGCATGATCGCCCGCGATTCTGCCACCGATCTGGCGCTGATCAAGATTGATGCTCAGTCGCCCTTGCCAGTGATTCGTTGCGGCACCAGTTCCGATTTAATGCGCGGCGAACGAGTGATCGCGATTGGCAATCCGTTCGGATATCACCACACGGTGACCGAAGGAATTATCAGCGCGTTGCATCGCGACATTCCGGTAAACGGTGTTCACGAGTACCCCGACTTGATACAGACCGATGCCAGTATTAATCCAGGCAACTCCGGCGGACCGCTACTAAATGCGGATGGAGATATGATCGGAGTGAACGCGGCTGTGCGAATCGGCGCTCAGGGAATCGGATTTGCAATTCCCATCGATCGAGCCCTGGAAGTGGCAGCCAAAATGATATTCGATCACAATCAGCAGATTGTTCGTTCTGTTGAAGTCCAGACTGAATACCGAAACGGCAAGTCGCAACTGCGAGTTGTCAACTGCACCACAGGCGAATTGAATCGTAACGACATCATCCATTCGATCAATGATCGCCCGATTTGCAACCGATTGGACTTTGAGTTCTGTTTGGTTGGTCTGGCCTCTGATCGCGAATTGCCAGTTGTCGTGCGACGCGAAGGTCAAACACTGACTGCGCAATTGAAAGTTCGGACCTCAAAGTCCTCCAATACACCTAACAACAACTATCGATTTGCTTCCACGGCATCGGAAACGATCCAAGATCGCGTCTATCGCGAACTGGGACTGAAGCTTGAATCCGCAGATCGTTCGAAGATTCGCACCGTCGATTCTACCTACCGAGGTGGGATGTTGGTCACAGCGGTTCGTCCCGACAGTCCTGCTAAGGCGGTACCCATACAAAAAGGGGACATTCTTGTTGGATTGATGGGCTGGCAAACGACTAGTTGGAATGACTTGACCTACATTTTAGACACAGAAGAGATGGCAGCCGAACCATCACCCGAACTGCGAATCATTCGCGGCAACAAGTTGTACTGGAGCAATCTAAGCATAGGCGATCGAGTGGTACGCTAGTTATTAGTTGTGACTAATCGCTCACTGAATCATCAATCGATTTCCAGGAGGGATTTGGGAGGGGAAGCGTCCCGCTAGCGCTTCCCCTCTCAAGCCGTTTTTGCCGCGTTGGCAGATGAAAACCTACCCAGAATACCAGCCCGACGCGCCAGCGAGTGAGTCATCTGATTGATTTGACACTCACTCGCTGACGCGTTTTCAAGTTGCGCTATTTCCACAAAAATCGTAGTCGTACTCGGATCGTGTAAGGCGAGTACGAGTACCGCCGATGGCTGAGCACGAGT
>DAIRSD010000261.1:0-6771 GCA_036804625.1 Aureliella sp.
AGACACTTAAGCTCTGATGAACTAAGGTCAGGACAGTCAATTGGCCGAGGAGTTGATGATTGAAGTTGCCCAGTGCGCAGCAGCCTGTGGAGTTGCCGTGCCTGAAAGTCACGTACAGCAGATGTTGACGTACACTCGCAATATGGTCCCATACGCCAGCAGCATGTTGTTGGATTACCAGGCAAGGCGGCCACTAGAATTGGAAGCGATTTTTGGAAATCCAATCCGATTTGCCGTGGCTGCCGGTTACCAGCCGAAAAGAATTCAAATGCTGCATAGTCAGCTTCAGTTTATCGACTGGCGGAATCGAGCAGATCAGCCCGGTTAGTTCCACTCAACACAAACTTTCCCAAAAGTCATTTGAGAGGTATTGCCACGAGGAGTTTTACTGCAAATTGCCTTAGAATAGCCCTTGTCAAAAACTGTCGGCTGGCTTTTAATCGGGGCTCACTGGCATCGACCTCCACGTCGTCATGGCCAGAATTCCGAATTCTGGCGGAGTAGCTCAGTCGGTTAGAGCAGCGGAATCATAATCCGCGTGTCGGGGGTTCGAATCCCTCCTCCGCTATTTTGGACCTTTTTAATTGGCAGCATATAATACCGGTGCCATCGTGGAGGGATCAGCAGGATGGTTAGAAGCACGGTCACGGCGAACAGTGAATAGCTGACTGTAAAAATCCACGATGGAGCGTTGTAAAAAAGCAAGTCGTGCATCATACGCCCAACAAAAGTGCCTTCCGTTGCGTTCTGCCCCGATTGGGCTCGCAGCCAATCTTCCAAGGTGGTAAGTGGGCATGTGATATCTAGCCAAGATTCGACAGCCACCACTAATATCATCAGCAAATGGATGGCTCGAAACCACCCGTTGTAGCTCCACTGCCATCCCAGTAATCGCCCAGTAACGATCGCTAGCAAGCCAACGATCACTACCAAGATGTAGGTTAGGTGAATTGCGACAACGGCATCTGCAAGTAGGCTTAAGATTCGCATGATGACTAGTAGATTCTTTGTAGGGGAGCTTTATTCCCTCTTTAAGTTGAATTGGAATGGTTCGCCCTTTCATCGATTCTTGTCAATTTGAAATCAGAGTTTGCCGGATTGAATTCAAAGGGCAATAACAGATAATCACGGTTACCCTACGTTCTATGCGGGGTGTCCATCGCATTGGAAGTTTGACTGTTGCGGGCATGCTGCTACTTTGAAGCGCCCCAAGACTCGGATTTTGTGGCCCTATAAGAACAGGTTGACAATAGGGTGATATCAGGGTGATGTTTCGAGTAGTGATCATCATAGGGAAGGCGATACAAATGTATAATCGATGTGCTTTGGCGTTAGCTGTGTTTCTGGGGCTCTTTCAGTCTTTGAACTCGACAGCCCAAGAAAATTTCAAAGGTCTAGTCGGGCCTGTGAAGGTAGGTGCCGTGCAGGCTGGGCCTACCGAGGTAGCCTATCTGACCTGGGGCGGAGACGTTGCTACGTTTCTAGCTAACGGGGATATGAAAACCACCAAAGGTTCGATCTATCAAGAGCTAGGCTTGGATTTGAAGTTGGTCACAGGCGACGATTTTATCGGTCAAGTTCGCAACTACATGTCTGGCAAAACGCCTTTCTTGCGCGGTACGATGCACATGTTAGGGTTGGCGAGCGAAGTGACGGGATCTGATCCGCGCACTAAGCCTGTTGTCGTTTTGCAACTATCCTGGAGCGCTGGAGACCATATCGTCGGACGCAAAGATATTCGCTCGCTAAATGATTTAAAAGGCAAAAAGATTGCCTGCCAGAAGGGAGGGCCGCATGTTGGTTTGCTGTACGACTCGTTGGCGGCGGCCAAATTAACCAAAGACGACGTGACGATTCACTGGGTAGCCGACTTGACGGGAGAAAATGGGCCCGCCGAAGCGTTTCGAAAGGATCCGACTATCTCGGCATGCTGTGTCATCACACCCGACTTAATAGGACTGACAAGCGGATTTGATTCGGTGGGCAGCGGTGCCGAGGGAACGGTCGAAGGCGCACACATGGTCAATAGCACTCAGCAAATGAGTCGTTCCATCGCCGATGTTTATGCGGTGCGCAAAGACTGGTATGACGCGAACAAGGCCACAGTAGAAAAATTTGTTGCCGGCTACCTGTCTGCAACTCAAAAACTGGTGGCCATGCGAAAGGGTTTTGAAGACAGCAAGAAAATGTCAGAGGAATATCGGCGCATTCTGACTCTGAGCCAGAAAACATTTGGCCTGCAGGTACTACCAACTTTAGATGTGGATGCTCACGGATTGCTGTTGGATTGTGCCTTTGTAGGACTGCCTGGCCAGATCGCATTTTTCAAAGACAAGCGAAACCTGAGCGGAGTTGATGGCAAGATGTCCGAATCCTTGGACTTGGCGACCAGTTGGGGCTATTCCGACAAGCGGTTTGGCTTCGAACCGGCAGGGTTCGATTACAAGCAGATCGCCAAGCAGGCCGGAATCGAATACGTCGAGCCGAGCAAGGCTGAGCGGTTTGCACCATCGGCCGAATCGTCCGACCAGTTCTTTGGCGAAAACCTGGATGCCAATACGATTGTCAGTTTCACGATCAATTTTGAACCTAATGTCCAAGAGTTTTCCGCCGACAGATATGGTGCCGAATTTCAGAGAGCAATCAAGGCCGCAAGCACCTTTGGAAACGCAAAGGTGGTCATACGCGGCCATTCGGATCCTACCAAGACCTTGATCGATTTGGTCCAAGCCGGTTTAGAAAAGGGGATACTCAAACAGACCGGATCGGCTGGCAATTTTAGGTACTTCTTCAACGGTAAGCCCTTGGATCTGTCCAATACCAAAGAGGTGATCGATTTGGTGCAAAAAGGATCGTTTAGCGGTGGTAAGTCAGATCCTCTGGTTACGATGCAAGCTGCTTTGAACTTGAGCATGAAGCGGGCCGAAGCGGTCCGAGATGCAGTGGCCAAATATGCCAAATCAGAAAAGGTAAATTTGGACCTTTCGCAAATAGTTCCGGCTGGCGCGGGAGTATCGGAGCCTCTGATCGCAAAGCCGAGGAATATCGAAGAGGCCAAAGAGAACATGCGCGTTGAATTCCGCATCGTGAGAGTCGAAGCAGAAGCGATCACTCCGTCTGATTTTAATTTCTGATCTGGACCAAAACCTAGGAGCTGACGAATGTTGAATTCGTTTTCGGTTTCGCGGAGCCATCGATATGCAACCGCCAGTCACACATTGCCTTTGCCGAAGTTTTGGGCCAAAGTGTTTGCAAGCCTTGTTCTGTTCTGCTGGGTTGGTTCAGCAACGGCCGGTGACAGTGTGGTTGTGGTCATCCTGGACGATTCCGGTTCGATGCAGCAAGTGATGGCTGACGCAGGGCGAGGCCGTCCTCGCATTGAAGTTGCCAAAAACGCCCTCCAGCAAGTGATCGGCAAGCTGCCAGATGGGACTCGCTTTGGCGTAATGCTGCTCAACGGTGCCGCACGACAACAGGGTTGGCTGGTTCCGCTTGCCGAGCTGAATCAGAAGTATGCACTTCAGCAAGTGGCCAGTGTTGATGCTGATGGAGGTACGCCGTTAGGCCAAGCGATGATTGTCGCCATGGATCAGTTATTGCAACTACGCACAGGTCAACCCTATGGTGACTACCGGTTATTGGTCGTAACAGACGGTGAGGCAACCGATGGTTGGTTGTTGGATCAGCATTTAAGCGAAATGGTGTCCCGAGGAGTGGTTGTCGATGTGATTGGTGTCGACATGCAAGCGGCGCATAGTCTGTCTTCGAAATCTCATTCGTACCGAAGAGCCAACGATGCTGCTAGTTTTGAGCGAGCCCTGTCCGAAATTTTCGCGGAGGAATCGGCATCATCAGATGGCGACGCCGCTCAAGGGAATTTTGATTTGATCTCAGGGCTGCCCGATGAATTTGCTAGTGAACTGCTTACCTCTTGGGCGCTATTGCCCAACGGTCCGATTGGCCAGACCCATTCACAATCTGGCGATGCGCCATTGGCTGCAGATCAGGCCGCGTATCAAGGCGGCAGCTCGACCATCGCGCCATCGGGCAGTTATCCTCAAGGTCCATCAACCCCATCCGTGGAAGGATCGACTAACTTCCGATCGATTGTGTTTGGGCTGATTGTAATCGTCTTCTTCTTGGTGCCATTCCTGAAGAGCTTGATGAGCAAATGACCCTTTGTGAAAGTTGTCAGTATAGGTTCTAATTGCCGTGGTTCAGCTCAGTAAGATTGTCTCTCAGATTTCGAAGTAGCACCGTGTCTCAAGCAAAGATTGCACTCGTAGCTTTTGTATGGCTCTTTCTACTGGGGATGGGGGTCGTTGTCTGGAAATTCGTCTTGCAGCCTCAGCAACAAGCCGAAGTTGCACAGCAGAGGTCGCTGCAAGAGAAACAGGCCATCGATGCGACTCAGGGAACCAGTCGGTATCGGCACGATCTTTACTGTGGGCTGGATTCGTTCTCAGGGTATGCAGTACTGCGGTCCCCTGAGTTCACCGAGCAGCTAAATCGAGTTGGAATTCGGGTGAACATGAGTGATGATCGAGCCGATTACGGCAAGCGGATGGATCGACTTGAAGCGGGTGAAGTGCAGTTCGCGGCCTTTCCAATCGATGCACTGCTGAAAGTTTGCAGTCAGCGTCAGCGCTTGCCGGCAACGATCATCGCATTGTTGGATGAAACCGTTGGTGCCGACGCAATGTTGGCCTACAAACAGCAGTTTCCTGATCTAGATGCACTGAATGCGGCTCAGACGCGAATCGTGCTGGTAGGCGAGTCGCCCAGCGAAACGTTGACTCGGCTGGTGATGCGAGATTTTGATCTGTCCGATTTAAACGATCAGGCTATTCAGGCGGTTGATTCTCCAGAGAAACTGATGGGTATTTATCGGCAGGCCAAGCCCAGTGGTCATGAAGTATTTGTGACCTGGGAGCCTTTTGTGTCTCAGCTTTTGGAAAACGAACAGGTTCATGTGCTGGTTGATAGCTCGAAATTTTCTGGATACATCGTCGATGCTTTGGTGGTCAATCGCGATTTCCTGTTGAAGCAACCAAGCGTGGTCGAAGATTTTCTGGCCTGTTACTTTCGTGCGCTCAGCACATTTCGTGAGCCGATCAGGCAAGTAGAATTGTTTCTGGCAGATGCCAAGCAGACAGGTTCGGCACTGACGCCTGCGCAGGCCGAGAGATTGCGGCAAGGCGTACGGCTGAAGAACACTCAGGAGAATTACTCTCACTTTGGCTTGCGGCCCGACCAGCAGTTGCTGCACATTGAAGATATCTTGCTTAGAATCAGTCGAGTGCTAGTTGAGTCAAACGTGATGACACAAGATCCCACTCAGGGACAATTTAGTAAGCTATTCTACGACAAGGCGCTGTCCAAGCTGAAGTCAGATAATTTCCTGCCTTCTGAAGCGATTCGGCAGGAGAACCAGTTGAGCGCTTTGACTGAGTCTCAGTGGGCTGAATTGATTCCGGTCGGAACATTGAAAGTTCCCGAGTTGGTATTTGCGCGGGGCACGGCAACCTTGACGCCCTCTAGCAAACAGACGTTGGATGAACTGGCCGACAAACTGCAGTCTTGGCCTGCTTACTATTTGCAAGTGGAAGGCAATGCCGCCAGTGATGGAAATGCACAGGCGAACCTGAGCTTGGCTGCACGGCGAGCCGATGCTGCGGTAGAATACTTGCGTGGATTGGGTGTGCTCGAAGCTCGCTTGAGAGCTACAAGTGGAAGAGTTGGCCAATCTCGTGTAGTGTTTGTGCTCAGTGAATTGCCGTACTAGTGATCAGAAGGTTTTGCAGTGAAAGAGGTTCGTGATCGAGTATTGCGAGAGATCTTTCTTGCTCCGATGGTAGTCTTGCCAGTCGTGGGTGGACTTTCGGCCTGGTTGGTGTCTTGGGCCGCAGATGGAGTGCCTTCGCTAACACTGGCAGGTCTGATTGGTGTGCTGGGCGGCTTGGGTTGGATGGCGACTCGGGCTATTTTTCGAACCGAAAAGATCACCCAGGATACGATGCAGGAATTGGAGCAACGTGAGATAGCAGCCGAACAGGCGGAGTTGGATCGACTCGATGAATTGTTGCGACAGGACGATGATCCGCGCGACCAGGAACTGCTCAAATTGTTGCGGCTGCATCGAATTGAATTCCAAGAGATCGCTAAGCAACCTGGAATGGTGGCTCGCAGCCGCGAAGTTTTAGGGCGAGTGGAGCAGTTGTTTCGAGCCTCAGTGAACAACTTGTACGAATCCTATCGGTTGGGCGAACAGGCATTGAAGTTGAGAACTCGTGCGCGGCAAGACCTGTTGGCAGAACGTGAGAAGCTATTGACCGATATCAAACTGACCGTGGATCAGCTTTCGGCTTCGTTAATTGAGTATCGAAGAGTGACCCAAAAGGCTAGCGGAGAAGATTTAGGTCGTATGCGAGAAGAATTGGAGGCGAGCATTCAAATCGCTAAGAGAACTGAGGAGCGGCTGCGTGAGCTGGATTCCTCGCCCAACTACCAAGCGGCCAGTCATGAGCTGCAGTAGTTGGCATTTTGGTAATCCCCTGTATCATCAGTTCCATGTTTTGAATTGTTTACGAATCGAACCCCTCACCCTGCCCTCTGCCCCGAAGCGGTGGAGAGGGTTCTGGGATAGGTTATAAGTTTTGTAAACCGAGCGACTACGGTTTGGCGGAAAAAGCCGTTTTACATGACAATCCTTAAGAGATATGAGAGAAGTGTCACTTGAAAAAAATTGCGATGGTTTTTGGCCTGATGATG
>DAIRSD010000262.1:0-6770 GCA_036804625.1 Aureliella sp.
CAGCCTTGGCGGTGGTCGGCACTGGTGAGATTACAACAGGAGAAGATGAAGAGCACCAGCGTTTTGTTGTCGAGCTCAGTGAGGATAAGGAGAACGTACTTCTGGCGCGGGCTGTCCAGGCTGCTGATTCAGAGACAGATAAGACGCTGGAACTCTATTGCGTTAAATTAGGCGATCACAGACTCGTCAGTCTTGTGGAGACTTCCGAACGCCATTCTGAAGCTGCGCCCCCTCGATATACGATTCTAAAGTATGACTTGGCTGGGGATCGGGTAAAGACTTGGCGGCTCAACCATGAATTCTTAAAGAAGGCGGTAACCGACGGAGCACTCAAGGGCACTCTAACGACTCATGGCCGCATCAAGCTGAACATCGTGCTAATCGAAGAGTCTCCGGCAACGCTTCGGAAATTTTTGTCAGACCATGCTGAAGAAAGTTTCATCAGTAATGGCGATGAGGTTGTTATTCGGCGAGTTGAAAACGAAATCAAGAAGTGAACATGCACTAAGAAGCAAAACAGTGGTTGGCCGATAAGCCGGGTTCTGTTGTGGATGAAAACATCCACCGATGATCATTTATCTGGGACGACAATTGCTTGGCGCCTCAAGCGATCTACCCGAGAGTCGTAGCGACACGGGCCGCGTCGCGAGCAGTTGCCTGCTGGCTGCTCTCTGTTTGACCTTGCTTCGAGCGGGGTTTACCAAGCCGCAAAAGTCACCTTCCGCGCTGGTGGGCTCTTACTCCACCGTTTCACCCTTGCCACGCGGTAGATAGCTACCCGTTCGGCGGTCTGTTCTCTGTGGCACTTTCCCTAGTCTTACAACTGGTCGGCGTTACCGACCGCCCTGCCCTACGAAGCCCGGACTTTCCTCTGCTGGACAGACCAAACGCGATCACCTGGCCAACCACTGGCCTGGCCATTATACCCGACAGGTGTTAGAAGCGAAGTCGTAGTAGTTCCAACCAAAGGGATAGTAAGCTTTAACCACTACGAAGCACCAGTTCAGAGAAAACTGGCATAACCCATCACAAAATCAATCTATCAACGCGTTTGAGATCATCCTGTACATCGTGTCCATCCATGTCCATTGATATTGTTCGCAAGCTTATGCTTATGTGCCCACTTATGCGCGGACTGATGCTAGAGACTGTAATTGATTGACGGAAGTCATGTTTCGCTGCAATCGAGAGATGGCCTGCTCCATGGAATAGAACTGATTGAGCAGCCGATTGCGCTGTCGCTCCAGCCTAAGATCCATTGCAGAAATTCGCGAAGCATTTTGTTCGATATTCTGCTGAAGTGCGTTGGTGCGCTGCAGCAGCGCTCCACTTTCGACGCTGGCAAGGCTATCAGAAACCGCTTTGGCCCGTTGCGAAAAACCGTTGGTCTGATTGCTGAAGAAATCTTTTACCGCCTCGGGGTTTTCAGCTAGCGCCGATTCGAATTGCTGCTTGTCAAACGTCAACCTGCCGCGATCATTCAGCTTGATACCCAGTTCGGGAAGCGACTGAATTGTGCCTGGGGGCCCCGAGCGGATCGATGAGGTGAAAAGCCGCGAGTAGGCCAGTTCGGTACGGATGGCTACATTGGAGCCGAACAAGAGACCAACCTGATTGGTCTTGGAATCAAAGACTGTCAGTTCATCATACTTGTCGCGCAGCTTGTTGAACTGCTCGACAAACGTGTCGATCTGTTTCGTTATGTTCTCGGTATTGCCGGTGACGTCAACTTGAACTGGACTAGACGACGTACCGTTGACCGTCAGTTCCAGTCCTGTGACAACGTCCGTAAACTTGTTCGTGTTGGAATTGACTAGAACGCCTCCACCCGATTCACTTGCTCCAAAGGAGATCAATGCATCGCGGGCTTCTGCCGTCTGCGAGAAGTCAATGCCAGATGTTGAAGTGATTGCGGTGCGAGCCTGAGCACCCGTTGAAACGCCATTGAGCTGTAGTCGCACGCCACTGGAACCCAGGTTGATCAAATTGGCACGCAGCGGCCCTTGAGTCAGTTGATTGATCTGAGTAGCCAGGTCAGAGATCGAGGTGTTGGCGGTCGTGGTGATGCGTATCGTCTTCGAACCATCAATAACTGACAAGGTTGTATCGCCCAAGTTCTACGAAGTGGCTGTCCCGGCCAGTCTCAGTTGGCTTGCTGCGGCACCACCACCCACATCGGCCACAGTCATCGTGCCCTGGCCACCTGCCGTGTCAACCAGCATGATCCCATCGCCATTTTGATTGATGCCAGCTTCGATTCCCAACCCCAGGTCGTTGATTCCATCGACAATATCGCCCATTGTCTCGCTGGTGCGCGTCGCCAAATTCAAAGTAGAAGTTCTTCCTGCCGAATCGGTAAAGCGAATGGAGGTGCGCGCGAGACTCCCGCCGGACATAAAATCACGGATAGTGGTGTTGCGTCCTACAAACTGACGGTTTAGCGAACCGCTGTCGATGGTTCCAGAGGCTGAAGTCCCAACAATTTTCAGTGCTGTTGCAACTTCGTCTCCCCCCGCATTTTGTACCTGCAGCGAGCCGCCTCCGCCGCTGGTATCCACAACTTCAATGCCAGTTTTGCTGCGATTCAGTTGCACTCGAAACGAGGCGTTGTTGGCTCCGTCGTTCAGCAAGTCGATTACGTCTTGAAGAGTTTTCGCGGATGAAAGGTTAATCGTATCGCTCTGCCCCAATTTGTCTGTGATGGTGACCGAGCCGGAAGTTTGTACGCCGCTTCCGCCACCAAGCGTCGATAGCAAAGTATCGCTAAGTCCAGACTGCAATCGGTCACTGGTGATCACACCGGCCACCGGCGAAGCATCCAAGCCCAGTTGGTCGGCCAGACTTCCAGACGGACTGGAAATGGAATAGGTGGCCAAACCAGTAGTAAGGTCCTCAATTTCCAGCGACTGGCCATTGGAACTGATTCTCGCACTCAGTTTGCCCGCACCGGCTGCGTTGATTTCGTCGATCAATTGCCCCAAGTTGGCCTGTCGTCCATTGAGCTGGCTAGTGAAGTTGACTTGCGAGCCATCGCGAAGGTTCAATCGCAAGGCGGCGCCAGTCTTAGGCAGTTCCACTCCCAGACCATCTCGCAAATTGCGAAGGGCGGTAGAGCGGTGAAGTTGATGAACGTTAGCGCCCTGAGCGCTGTTGGTTGCAACCGATACGTTATCGAAACCTAAATCTCTGGCAGTGGTACCTATACCCACATCTTCAATGACAAGGTTGGATGTCGTGCTGCCGGATACATCGGTCAGTACAAAACGTCCATCATCTATTTTGGCCACCACAGACAGCGAGGATGCATTGATCGAACTAACAACATCGGATGCGTTTTGCGCATAGCGCAAGTCGATGTCTTGGCTTCTTCCACTGCGATCAGTGATTCGGATAAAGCCTCGCGACACTCCCGCTCCGCCGTTTAGCTGATCCAGATTGGCCGATTGGTCCAGGAACCCGCCCGCATGAATCGTCACGGTACCGGCAGACAGCTTTTGGTCCGCAGACGCGTAAAGTGAACTGGTTAACTGCTGACTTTGAGCTTGGCGGACGGGTACAAAGCTGTAGCTACCAACTGCCGGAGTTCCCGTGCTACGCGCCGCTAGCAGATCGGGTTTGGAGCTTGAAACTTTGGAACCGCTAAAAAGAGAAGTCTGACCCAGGCGATCGGTCGTCAATTGGACGCCGATGACCAGAGTGGTCAGCGAAGTAACTGCCGCCTGCTCCTTGCCAAGAGTGTCGTTTCGTGCAGCCAATCGAGTGCGCGGAAGCGCGTTCAGCTTCATGAGCTGATTGACAGTCTCCTCGATGGGGACACCTGTGATTAGGCCGATGCTGGATTGAATGCGACTCATCGACAGTTCCGTAAGGTTGGTTCGATCGCTACTTTCTCACCTTCTACTATCGACTATAGCTCTTGGTTAGCTTAATGCTGGCTATGGGTGTCGTAAGAACAAATTTCGGCGATCTATGTCGAACTGTTGCCGTCCAGGCAGGTTGCTGACAAATAGTCACGTTGTAACGAGCAAACAGCATGCAGTGGTTGTGCTAGCAACAGTCTGCGAGATTTCAAGGTCAATCGATTTGAGAACGATAAAACGCACAAGCCGCAGTCAGCGTGGGCGTGCTGAATGCGGCTTGAGTAGATTGCAGCGGCGGTACCAACCCAATTCTTGGGGAATAGATGGATTGGTACCTGCCGCTTCGGATCATACAGACTGACTAGGCTCAGCTTATCGCAGCAGTCCCAGAACGTTTTGTGGGTTCTGGTTAGCGATTCCTAAAACTGCCGTACCCGACTGAATCAGGATCTGGGCTCGGGTCAGTCGAGCGGATTCTTGAGCGAAGTCGGCATCGCGAATCGAGCTTTCGGCTTCGGTCAAGTTGTTAACGGTTTCGGACAGCGAAACTAGGTTGCTTTCTAGCGTTGTAGCTTGGAAAGCACCTAATCGACCGCGAAGTCCATTCACTTTGCTGATCACTTCGTCGATAACTTTGGCAGCGCCTACTGCGTCACTGGCAAGCGATTTGGCTTGTCCACTGCCCAGTTCATACAGACGACCGCTGGTGCCTCCCAGGCTGCTGGTGGAAACTGAATCGATTCCCAAGCGAGCTTGCGAAGTAGAAGAGACGTCATTTCCAAGTTGGAACGTTGCACCGCCACCACTGATGTTAAAGCTGAAGCTGGTTGTCGTGCTGGTTGGGTCTACGGTCAGGCTCAGTGATAGAGCCGAATTGTTGATTGACAGAGTGTTCCCGCTTCCGCTAGCGGTGCTGCCGTTGATGCGAGCGACCACATCGGAACCGTTGGCACGAATACCGCTCAGATCGCCTTGGAACACGCCGTCTTCGCCTTCGCTGATGACATTAAGTGCAACGAGTGACTTGGAACCGTACGCGGTGCTATTCAAAGTCAAAGTTCCATCTTCATAGGTAGCTTCGACGCCTGAAGATTCTTTGACCAGATTGATTGCACTGGTTACCTGCTGTACTGAAGTGCCGGCTTGGAAATTGAACGACTGAGAGCCGTTCTTGCCGGTCAATTCAAACACCAGACTATCCAGCAGCGCTTCGCCACCAGTTAGTTCGGTATCGCCTTCTACTTCAGCGTCGATTCCGCCAGCCACTCCGTCTTCGTCGCCAGCTACGACCGAGGCGGTGAATCCATCAAGGCCGTCGATTTCGGATGCGATATCTGCGAAGGAGTCGGTACCCGAAACGTAGGTTACGGTCAGCGTCTTGTTGTTGGCTGTGTAGACGGCACCCAGTGCATCACCAGCCACTAGCTTGATCTTAACATTGTTATATGCCGAACCGGCATCTTCGGCTGCGATGCGAATCGAGGCGGTAGTATCGTCTGCCAGAGTATCATCCGCTTCCGGAGTACCACCATCGGTGAAGTCGCCTGCGTCATCGGTTGATGTAGTTGAGGCGGAAAATAATGCTAGGCTGTTAATTGCCGCCGCTACGGCATCCTTCTTGATATCGCCTGCGGTAGCTTCATTTCCACTGACGGTGATGGTAGCACTGTCAGCATCGTAGGTTGCTGAAACTGTTCCCACTGCCAAGTCGCCATCATGTACGTATTCGATGGTGACTTCTTCAGTGATACTACTGTCGGCAACGACATCGATGTCCGTCAGAGCTGTTCCGCGAACGCCAAAGCTTAGAGTGGCGTTAGCTTCATCGGAATCGAAAGCTGCAGTCAGTTCAGCTTGAGTGGCTGCAGACTCGATGGAGACGTCCACACTAAGCGATCCAGTTGCGCCCAAGTTGGCTTGGTTGATTTGGAAGTCGCTGACAGCCGAGACGGTGCTGAGCGTGCTAACGAAGCCCAGCGATCCGTCCAGAAGCTTGCGGCCTTGGAAGGTTGTCGACTGAGCAATTCGATTGATGGCTTCCAAAGAGCTATCGATTTGAAGTTGGTTAGCAGCGATTTCGCTATCGCTCAAACCACCACTGTTTGCTGCTTCGACGATCAGACCTCGCATGTTGTTCAGCAGATTGCTGACCTGGCCTAAAGCGCTGTCGGCTGTAGCTACGATTTGAGTCGCACGTTTGGTATTGGAAATAGCCTTGTTCAGACTGGTGATGTCGCTGCGAAGAGCTTCGCTAGCCAACAGACCCGCTGGATCATCTTTTGCACTGTTGATGCGCAAACCGGTACTCAGTCGAGTCAGCGAAGTTTGCAAATCGTTGTTGGTTCGGTTCAAACGGCTTTGAGCAATCAGCGAGCTGACGTTCGTGTTGATTCTAGACATGCTTCAGTTTCTCCCGGTAATTCAGATCTCCGAAACCCTAACTGCCGATGCAGTTGACCCTAACTGAGATTGGTGATCTGAAGTTGACGCGAACCGTCGGTCCGCAAAAGATTGGTTGCTTGATTGGGTAATTTTGGCACTGCTCCCAGCCTCACACAGCGCGTACGCTCCAGGGCTAATGCTGCAAGAAAGTTAGGCCGCCAATAGCGTTTAGCTAAGAAAATCTGAACAAAAACCGCAAAACTATGGTTTCAGAGAGACGCAGAGATATCCCAGTCGGCGCAGTCGCTACAAGTGGAAAGATTGATGGAATGATATTGCGATTTTGATCGATTGTAACGGAGTACTTAAGGACTATCGCAAAAGCGAGCATGTAGATGTATTTTCACCAGTCGTAGTGGAACTGCCAGAGTTCCTCCATCTGCAGGGAAATCTGCAGGGAAATCTGCAGGGAAATCTGCAGGGAAATCTGCAGGGAAATCTGCAGGGAAATCTGCAGGGAAATCTGCA
>DAIRSD010000263.1:0-6765 GCA_036804625.1 Aureliella sp.
GCGCCGAGCCTTCGTCGGGCTCGATCAGGCCGAGCAGCAGCTTGAGCAGCGTGGGCGTGCCGGCGCCTGTGGGTCCGAGCAGTCCGACCGGACCGCCGGGAAACTCGAGCGAGAGCCCGTCGAGAGCGCGCACCGAGCGGTAGCACTTGACGAGGCCGCGAATGGAGATGACCGGTTCGCTCATGGGGCGCAGGGGAGGATGACGCGGCGCTCTACGCATGCAAGCCGCCGCTGGATTTCGCGCAGTACTTACGGCGAGTTGAGCGCGCCGGAAGCGACCGCCACGCTGCGCGCGAACTGCTAGAATTCGTGCCTCCCGGAGCCCCGCACGCATGCCCCACGACGAACAGGACTCGCGCGCGGAAGGTCCGCGGCCCTACGAGGTCCTCTGGACGGCCGAGCCGGCGAGAGAGCCCGCAGTGCCCCCCGAGACGAAGCCCGAGCCGGCTGCGCCCGCGACCTTGCCGCATGGGGCGCCCGCGCGCCGCGAGGGGCACGGCTGGTGGACCACGCTGCTCGTGGCTGCGCTCGCAGCGGGCCTGACGATGGCGCTCGGCTTGCTGCTCGAGGGCGAGGAAGTGCGCGCGGAAGAGCCGCCGGAGCTCGTCCTGTTGCGTGCGGAGCTTGCGAGTGCCGCTCGCGAGCTCGAGCTCGCAGAGAGGCTCGCCGACGAGGCCGAGCTGCGCGCAGCGGATGCGGCGCGCGCGCGACTCGCGGATGCCAGCGCGGCTCGGGACGAGGCCGAGAGCTTGCAGGCGCAGCTCGCCATGGCGCGCGCGGAGCAGTAGCGGCTGGCGACCGAGCTGGCCGCGGCGCAGGCTCGCGCCGAGGAGCTCGCCGCCAAGGCCCAGCCCCCTAGCGTGGAAGTGACGGACGAACAGCGCGCGGCCCGTGCGTTCGATGGCGGGCTCGCGGCGGTGGAATCCTGCCCAGTTGGTTGATGTCCCAGCGCAAGAAGGATATCAACGAAATGGCCGGAGGTCTGCGAGCCTTTTGTCAGGGTAACTGCGCGCCCAATCATTACTGGAACAAGGAAACCAACAAACCTGACTTTCCGGCTCTGTTTGAACAGATGGAACGAGAGGTTAAGAAATACGGGATTGATAGTTGGAAGTGGTATTGCCATACCGATCCTGGCCGAAGCGGTGACGGTTTTCGCATGGACGACGAGTCGATGGCCTATCCGTTCTTTGAGAAGTCGAAGGAATTGGGTTTGAAGGTATTCAGCGTTCATAAGGGGTTTGCATCACAATCTCGTACCTTAGGCCACTTCGCGCATCCTGGCGACATCGAAAAAGCTGCTAAAGATCATCCGGATATTAGCTTTATCATCTACCATTCTGCGCTTAAGCATGGCCCCAACGAGCCGCAGTTTACAGAAGATGGTTTTTATGACCCAGAATCGGGTGATTTTGCATGGCACTCGGATTTGATGAAGATCAAGCAGCGTAATCCTGACTTGAACAATGTTTATCCGGAGATTGGATCATCCTTTGGACTGCTGTCCATTGTTCATCCAGAGATGTGCCAACATTTGATAGGCAAAAACGTCAAATATTTTGGTAGCGATCATGTCGTGTGGGGAACTGACTGTCTGTGGTGGGGAGCACCGCAGTGGGTGATTGACGCCATGAAGAGATTCCAGATCAGCGACGAACTGTGCGAAAAATTTGGCTATCAGAAACTGTCCAAAGAAGACAAGGCTAAGATATTTGGGCTCAATGCCGCTAAGATATACAAGTTTGACGTGAATCAACAGCTCAAGGCGTTGCCTGTGGATTCTCTAAGTCGCATAAAGACCAGCTATCTAGAGAATGGAGGTCAACGCGATAACGCGGCAGCAGGCTGGGTCCGAGCGGACGTATGAGTCATAGCAGGTTCGTACTAGAGGCCTGTTTGCGAGCTTGCCAAATGGTTGTCTTGGTTGCATCGTCGGGAGTGCTTGGCTTAGGGGTATTACGAGCTGACCAGCCGGGGCTATTGCAGTGGGGCAGCGATCATGTGGGGCAAATGCATCCTGAATACATGACTGGCGATGAGTGCCTATTCTGTCATCGCGACATCGGCCCGGCCTGGCCTGAAAACCCTCATCAAACAACGCTACGACCATCCGATCCTGGGCAACCAGAAATTCAATCGCTCTCCCAACTCGCGCCGGGTTCGGCTGGCGAAGTGGATTTTCTGCTTGGGGACGAACGCTTGGTGCGGTACTTAAAACGTTCGCAGGCATACGGACGTCTTGACTTGCTATCCACACGCTATGTTCCGAAAGCTCCAACCAAAGATGATCCTGGGCCGCACCTGATAGACTCAAAAGAAGTTGACTGGAACGGTCAGACATTTGGC
This sequence comes from Aureliella sp., assembly GCA_036804625.1. Taxonomy (GTDB): domain Bacteria; phylum Planctomycetota; class Planctomycetia; order Pirellulales; family Pirellulaceae; genus Aureliella. The sequence continues at coordinate 2,347 of DAIRSD010000263.1, forward strand.
GAGCGCTGCGCGGGCTGCCACACGACCGCTGTGGACTCAACCCGGCGAACCTTTTCGGCTACTTCGCTTGATTGTTATGCTTGCCACGGACATGTGGCAGAAGCGCATACCACCGATACTACCAAAGTTCTACTTTCCAAAGTGCCGCAAGATCCACTAGTGGTCAATTCGATCTGCGGTTCATGCCATTTGCGCGGCGGTGCATCGCGAAATAGCAAGTTGCCATATCCAAGTTCGTTTGTGCCTGGAGACAACCTGTTTCTTGACTTTCAGGTCGATTTTTCGGAAGCAGCCATTGCCAGGCTGCCTCCGATGCAGCAACATATCTACTTAAATGCTCTTAGAGTGGGCAGCGGGTGGGCGGAACCGACCTGTATCGATTGCCATAGCGTTCACCGTAATAATAGCCGTTCCCATACCGATCTGCCAACAACCGAAATCTGCCTGTCGTGCCATGTTCCAGGTAGCGACAGTAGCCAATTGATTGAAGCGATTCAAAACTACGACAAAGCCACCGAACGAAACTCAATCTGCGATTACTAGTCCTTGTAAGGAAACTTCAATGAAACAAACCAACATCGAATTTCCGGTCGACCACGTACCAGACGAAACAGACATATCGGTACGAGCCTACTTTAGCCGCATGAGCGACGACAAGCTGCGCGAGTACTGCCGTGACTGGAGCGATGAACAGGTGATCCAATGGGATGAAAACTTTCGAGTCGACGGAGCCCTGATGCTTGTGTGCTGCGAGCGTGATATCCAGATCGAAGAGTACCGCCAGATCCTTCAAGAGCACATTCAGCGACGCGGTTTGTGAGTTATGATGTAGTTAAGACATGATAGATTGCGCATCGTATAGCGAATGTTTTCCAGCGGTGATTCGGCACCATGGGGCTGATCGTGCAGATACTGTTATGGCTTCGGCAAAATATGGTTGTCTTGATCTGTAACCTTCTGATTGACATAGTCCTGATCTGGTTTGCTAAGTCGCTCGATGGGCAACTGGATTTCTTTGCCGGCTTTGAGTTTAAGGTGAACTACGTCTCCTTCCAGGCGAAGAAAGGTCGCTTGTGTGTGATGCTTACCTGTTGAGTCGGTCCACTCTCGCGTCTGTTCAGATTCTTTCGTTGACGCTTCACTCTTAGCCATATCGCTGTCATTGCTAACCGTTGGTTTGATTAGTGAAAGACGTTCACGAGGTAAGGTTTCGTCGGAGCTGCTGGGGTATCCGTCATAACCAATTCTAACATTGCCGTTCTCTTCAATCTTAAGGACAGTGGCGGGATACCACGAAACTCCCCATTTGGCTAGAAGTTTTTGCCCTACACTTAATGGTGTGTCTTTTTTGACCGGATACTTCGGAGCTTCGCCGGAAACTCTCATGCGATGGCTTTCCATTCTAGCACGCATTTGCTGATGGGGCGAAAGCTGCTCCAACCGTGCAAGGTCCTCTGCATACTGCTTCCTAATTTCGGGCCGCTTCATTTCTTCAAGTGTATTAAGCGAGATGAGAATTTGTGAACGTGCCGCTTGGCCAGGCATCGCCATGTGTCCAGTTTCATATAAGTAACTAATTTGGTTAGAAGAATCTTCAGATTTTGCTACCGCCTCCTGCCAAGAGTGCGAGAAACCCGGGACGAGAATCGGCGTTCCAGGCACCAGTTTCCAGTCCGCGCCAACTGGTTGGTATTTCATAGGATCGTATGGAGTGCTCCCTTCGGGTAAAACGGTCAGACTTGGCCGAAAATAGTCTGGCTTATCCGTTCCGAGATTCAGTTGCTTAGTTTCAACTGCGATCCAATCACGCCGTAGTTCGATCAGCGATAAGTGTATCGACAATTCAGGGATAGAGTCTGCAAATTGAATCAGAACTTTGCCATTGGCCCGCAGATCAATGACTTCAGCATCAATCCACTTGCCATTCCGCGCGGCGTAAATCGGCATTCCTCGCAGCAATTTCGTATGCTGATCGGCAATTACATACCCGTTTGGTACTTCTCGAGGTGGCGAGAGTGTTGCCAGCAATTTGTCGAACTTCTGCAACTCGCCTTCGGTCCATTGACGAGCCAAAGTAGGTTTCGGTAAGTCGCCAATCAGCAACGAATTCGAAACCTTGATCCGCAACGTCTGCCCATCTACTTGTATGTGCTGCTCATTCCATAACTCAAGATCTTCCGCCAATATTCCCAACGGTAGGTTAAATGTCGAAACCGCAAAAATTTTTCCTAGATCTTGATTAAAAACGGTTCCAGTTGTCTGAAACGGAGCGTTGTTCGAATGTTGATAGTAGTTTGAATGCTGATAGTATATGCCGCTCGAAAGGTAGCCACTGCTCTTTCCGGCGGCAAATTGTCGTCGACCTTTGGCATTGTTGATGATCAACACTTCGCGAAACGGAAATTTTGCCCTTCGCTTTGCGCGATAATCGAAAACCAATTCCAGTTTTTCGTTTGCTGCTTCGTCCTTACGAAGATTGCTCAAAAGGTAAAACGAACATTGCTCATTGGTAGCTAGTGGAGAATCAACCTGAGCCTCGTCCACATTCAGTATCGGCTCTTCAGCTCTAGCCGGATTCACTACTAGCGGCGAAATCAAAAGCAACCAACCAATGAAAGCATTTCGCATGATTCATGCGGCTCCTGTTATTGGAAGAAAACAAGTTCCAGACGGACCAAAATGGTTCTAATTGACAGTTCCAAACAGCGTAATCAAGAAGATAGATACTGTCCGAAATTCTAAGCTATTTCGATCTCGCTTTCAACTCGCAGGTTTTTATTGCGTCAACTTGCACCGAGAGTTGTAATTCCTGCGATTTCGAAAACTGATCGACAGCTAGCCCCACGACAGATCGTGGTCTGAAATGGGCAGGTCGCGAACACGCTTTCCAGTGGCTGCGAAAATGGCGTTGCAAAGTGCGGGCGCAAAGGATGCGATCCCTGTTTCTCCGACGCCAGCAGGTGCAGCGTCCGAGGCGACAATATCGACGAATATCTCGCGTGGTGCGTCGCTCATCTTGCACATTGCATAACTATCATAGTTCGACTGTTTGGCCCGGCCATTCTCGAAGGTCATCTTTCCATAAAGTGCATTGGTGGCAGCCATAACAGAAGCTCCTTCTACCTGGGCGCGAACGCGATCAGGGCTAATAACAGTGCCAGAGTCTATGGATACCCAGACCTTGTTGATCCTTACTTTTCCATCTTTGGATACTTCAACCTCAATAACATGGCCGGTATACCCGAGAAATGACCTGGCGCAAGCGCTGCCTAGACCGGTACCTTTTGGCATCGCAGCGGCCCGCTTCCAGTCTGCATTCTGGGCTGCTCGACGTAGGACGTTCTTCAAACGGCTAATATCACAAGGATACTCTTTCTCGCTGGCACCTCGATTGGCTAATTTCTGGGATTTCAGGTCCATGATACGATCGTCCCCTAGCAGGTTCATCAGGTACTCGAAGGGATCGGCACCTGCAGAAACGGCTAGTTCGTCAGCAAAAGAGCTGACTGCAAAATTCTGCTGGATATGGCAAACGGCCCGGTACCAGCCGATACGTACATGTGCTTTGGCTTGACCCACTTCGAATCGCATGTTTGGGATATCAAAAGGCAGATCGGTGTGCCCCATCTCGGCTTCACTGGCCGATGGCATGTCTGCACCCGGCATGAAGGTCGAACTAATCGTAGGATAGACGGCTCTTTGCAGCCAGGCTGTGGGTCTTCCTTTGTCATCCACTGCGGCTTGGCAGTGAATGGCTGACACGGTGTGGTAATAATCGTGCTGCAAGTCATCTTCGCGCGTCCAAGTAACGTGAACTGGACGTTTGATCAGGCGGCTTAGCACAGCCGCCTCGACGCAATAGTCAGGTTTGCTTTTTCGGCCAAAGCCGGACCCCAACAGCGTCACGTTGACTAAGACTTCAGACGCATGTATTCCCAAGGCCGGTCCCACCGCTTGCTGGACAGCCTGCGGATTTTGAGTGGCCGCTATGATGTGACAGGAGGTAACGTTTCCTGAGGCATCGGTCTTGACTTCGGCAACGGCACAAGTGGGCTCCATTGAGGCATGTGCCAGATGGGGAACCGAATAGTCCGCTTGGATGACTTGATTAGAACCCTGGATCGTCGAGTTGGCATCACCGATTTCACGCAGGACCTTGCCTGGAGCTTTAGTGGTCTCCCGGAGTTGCGCAGCGAAGTCAGCAGAGTTGTACATGGCATTGGCTCCATCATCCCACTTGATTTGAAGCGCATCACGGCCCTGCCATGCCGCCCAGGTACTACTTGCCAAAACGGCGACTCCACCGAGCGGCTGAAAACCGGGAGCGCCCTTAAATCCAGGGATTTCGATCACATCGCCAACGCCTGGCACCTGCGGTGTCTTGGTCGCATCCAAGGAGACTACTTTGCCGCCTACGCC
>DAIRSD010000264.1:0-6724 GCA_036804625.1 Aureliella sp.
GCTTTGCGAGGCTGGAATTTTCAACCGATTCGAACCAGACAGTAGCAAAGTGCCACGGGAACAACGCCCTTTGATTGGTTATTTCTATCGCTCAGTTCCTTTGTGATCATCGCCGCGCTGATGCTGGTGGCGTTGCTGTTTCAACTGGCGGTCCAGCAGCGAATCGCCCAGTTAGGCGTGATGTTGTCTCAGGGGTTTCGGCCTAGTAGACTTCGGCGATTGATTCTTGGTGAGATGTTTGTCGTTGCAATTGTGGGGGCTGGTGTTGGCATACTGCTAGGGTTGGGCTATGCCAAGTTGATGGTGATGGGATTGCAAAGCTGGTGGATTGGTGCCATTTCAACCAGATTCTTGCAGTTCTCGTTCAGCCCTGGAAGCTTATGCTTCGGTGGCCTGGCTGGGATGCTTACAAGTATGTTGACGATCCAGTTGGTATTGCGGCAGGTAACGCGATTGCAACCGCTTCATCTGATGCAGGCCGATGAAGGTCGAGCCGTTGAAGAGTATCAGGGGCGAAGCACAGTTTGGTGGGCCGTTTCGCTATTTAGCGCTTTGGCAGCTCTGTTGCTGTTGGCCTTGGCGGTAGGGCAATTGGGTATGGCTCGCGCTGGATTCTTCTTTGGTAGTGGAATGCTGCTGCTGGCCAGCGCGTTGTTGGCCGTCCGTCAGTGGCTAAGTATCCGGCGGCAAGCACACCACCCCGAGAGACAAGGACTCGTTCGACTGGCGTTCCGCGCCATGGTGCGTAATCCGGTCCGCAGTTCTTTGTCGATTAGTTTGTTGGCAGTGGCTAGTTTCTTGATTGCATCGATGAGTGTCTTTCAAGTCAGTCCGAATCCACAAGGTTATGGCGGGTTCGATCTACTTGGCGTTAGCACTCAACCGATTTACGAAAACCTGGGATCGCCGCGTGCTCGTAGCGAGGCGATCGGAACTCCAGCAGAACAACTGCTGGGCACCACCATTATTCCACTGCGCATGCGTCAAGGCGACGATGCCAGTTGTACCAACCTATTTCAGGTCGTTCAGCCTACCATTCTTGGACTGTCGCAAAGGTTACAGAAGCTGAATGAATTGACTTCGCGGTTCCGGTTTTCGTGGGCAGCTACCGTGGATGCCAATGCACCCTGGATGGTTTTGCAATCACCTGGAAATGGCACGCCAGAAAATCCTGTGCCGGTAGTTTTGGATCAGAACACGGCGATGTGGAGCTTGAAACAGGGTGGGCAACTGCATTCAATTATTCGTGTCGAGTTGGATAGCCGTGTGGTTCATCTGAGAGTCGTTGGATTGCTGTCCAACAGTGTACTGCAGGGCAAGCTGATTATTTCAGAGCGCAACTTCGAGTACCTGTTTCCTCAAATCAGCGGCTATCGCTTTTTCTTGATTCACAGCGGCCAGCGCAATGACGCAGATACGGTAGCGGCAGTCTTGGAAAAGGGGTGGGGCGACGCCGGTCTGGATGTGACTTCCAGTGTCGATGTCCTAAAGCGGTTGTTGGGTGTTCAGAATACCTACATTTCCGCGTTTCAGTCGCTAGGGGCCTTGGGCTTGCTATTGGGAACATTAGGCCTGATTGCCGTGCAGATTCGCAGCATCATCGAACGTCGGCGAGAGCTGGCGCTGATGCAAGCAGTCGGTATTTCTCCGTGGCGCATAGGTCGGTTGTTGTCTCTAGAAAGTGCTCTGCTGTTGATGGGAGGTTTGTTGATAGGTGTGGGCTGTGCAGCGATGGCCTTGGTTCCCTATGTGATCGAATTCGGGCCGCAGATCAATGTGATTCATTCACTACTGATGCAGGCGATCGTTTTAATTAGCGGAATTCTGGCTGCCGCGATCGCAGTCCGGTACGCGCTGCGGTTGCCTTTGCTGCGTAGCCTGCGAGGCTCCTAAAATACTTTTTAAACATTGAGCAGTAGTTGAGTAGACTTTACTAGGATATTTGGAAAGTGCGAAACATGAACAAGATAATGTGGCTATTCGTAGGCTTGTGTATCTGGTTGAATTGCAGCCAGACATGGATGCATGCCCAAGAGGCGAATTCCGAAGCTGAGATTTCTGTGAATCAGTCGGAAAAGGCGAAACAGTCGGAAGTTGTCCAGCCATCGGAAGAGATTGGGCCATCTGAAGTAAAATCTAAGCCAAAATCTCAAGACCGAAAATTGAAGCGCAAGAAGACTGAAAGAGTCCAGTTTCTGCGAGTGCAGAAGGAGCAGCAGGACTGGGTGGCTCTTCAAACGGCTGTGGTTACCTACGCAAATCCTGCTGATGCTGACGGTCCCAAAATTACATTGATTGGTGCCGTGCATGTGGGACAAAAGCAGTATTACGCTCAGTTGAACCAGATTTTTCGACACTATGATGCACTGTTGTATGAACTAGTGATGGACCCTGCAGCTGGTGTTCCCGATCCTAGTTCACGGGGGATTAGTCCTGTGAGTACGATTCAAGTTGGGCTGAAGGAAGCTCTTGGGCTGGCTTTTCAGTTGGATGAAATCGACTACGCATCTCAGAATTTTGTACACGCTGACATGACACCTGAGCAGTTCGAGGCTACGCTGAAGACTCGCAAAGAGGGGATGTGGCAGATGTTCTTTCGTTCTATTGGTTCAGCGGTCGCCATGCAGTCCACTGGTCAATCGAGCGACATGGATGTACTTTCTGCCATGCTTTCCAAGAATCGTACCGTTGGACTACGACGCGCGCTGGCTCAGCAAATGTCTGATATGGACGGTCAGATGGCTGCATTGACAGGTGAAGATGGCAAGAGCACACTAATCACAGAACGCAATGCGAAGGCCTTTGAAGTGCTGGATCAACAATTGGAACTCGGGAAGACCAACCTAGCGATTTTCTACGGCGCTGCTCATCTTGAGGATATGCACGATCGACTGATCAAACAGTATCAATTGCAACCAGTCCAGATCCAGTGGCTGGACGCCTGGGACTTGCGCGATTAGGAGATTCTCGTTTACCGCCCAGCCGGTAGGTGCTGGCCTTTGACTCCAGCACTTCTGCTATCGCAACAAGGTAGTCCAGGATGACTCGATGTTCAAAACAATTGCGATTGGTACCTGCTTGGTGCCTGTGTGTTCAGGTCCTGATCGGGGCAATCGCAATGCCCTGCTCTGCTCAGTCGACAGACGCCAAGAACGCAGGCGATCGTGAATCTGCAGTTGATCTGTCAGTTTCAGATGAAGTACCGGATCTAGTGGTCGTGCGACAGGAAATTTCACTCTCAGGCCAACAGTCCAAATGGAATCCTGCTCCGGTACTCAAGCGCTCGGGTCGAATCGTCCAGTGGGACCAGGAAATACTGGTCATTCAAGTCGACAATTCAATGGACGCCGGAGAACCATTGTTGTTGCGTATCGATTCTAGGCAAGTTGAGCGTATCGAACCGAACTGGGGAAGCCAGCAGGTAAGGCAAGTTGTCAAACTGTTTGGCCAGCAGAAGTATCGCGAGTTTATAAAAGGCTTGCGTGACCTGGATTTGTCAAAGATTCCCGACTGGCAGCAGCGGTTGCTATTGGATTGGATTGTCCAGGCGGTTACAGAAGTGAACGGACCAATGGCTGCGGCACCACACTTTTTAAAACTATCAGCAAACGCACCGGACCTGTTGTTCGCGAATATGCCCCTTTGTTGGACAGTTCAAGAGCCTTCGCCTGACCTGATTCGAGCTGCCGAAGGTTGGATGCAATCAGGAGATGAAGTCGCTCAATTGTTGGGCGCAAGCTGGCTTGCCCAAACTGCGCAATCGGAACAGTCTCGCAAGGTGCTTGAGCGTTTGCAGGGATCGAAGCGATCAGTAATCTCGCAGCTTGCAACCGCTCAGGCATGGCGTCAGGTTGCACCAGCGGACACAATGGAGCGTTTGCCGCAGTGGCTGGCATTTCGCGACAAGATGTTGTTGCCTTTGGCTCTGGGGCCGACGGAATTGATGTTGGATCGGTTGAGCCGTATTGGTCAGTTGGATCTGGCATTAGGTCAAGCATTTTGGATCGCTGCGACACAGCGTGATCGGCCAGGTCGTGCTGGAAAGGCTTTGGATCGGGCGGTAGAGCTGCTTAAGGGGCAAGGGCGAAAAGAGGAGGCACAAAAATTGATTCAGTGGCGCGAAGGACAGCAGGGATCAGACCGATGAGTCCCAGTGTTTTGTTCCGTACCTTGGTAATTCATGACCCATCAAAGAATTTTCAACAATCAAAGCCTTTAGGGATTTTTGTGAATAAACATTTCGGAAAACTAACAAAATTCTGCGGCCTCACCCTAGCCCTCTTCCTCGCAAAGCTGGCGAAGAAGGGACAACGTAATGATGATGCATTGGCGAAAATCCATGCCGCGCTTGCTCTACCCGTCGCGTTCCTGTTCCAACTCCAAATGGCGGATGGTATCCTCGGACAGGAAAACGCGGCTTTCGATAGCAGCGGTTCTCAGGCTCAGGCGGAGACTGCCGGGTTTCTGGATATCGTTTTAAGCGGTGGATGGGTCGGTGGGCTGATCATGTTAGTGTTACTTGGTCTGTCCTTGATGGCAGCCTACCTGATCTTTGATCAAATCATGGTTCTGCGTCGTCGTGAAGTGTTGCCACCACAACTGGCTGATCAAGTTCGACAATTGTTGGCTCAAGGGCGCGTTGCCGAGGCGGATGAGTTGTGTCGACAGAACCCCAGTCCTTTGACCTTTGTGCTGATCAACGGCTTGTCCGAACTGGATTTCGGTTGGCCAGCTATGGAAAAGGCCATGGAGGATTCCGTTGCTGAACAAGCGGCCAGGCTGTATCGCAAAATAGAATACCTGTCAGTGATTGGAAATCTGGCACCAATGTGTGGGCTGTTGGGGACTGTCACGGGCATGATATTTGCTTTTCAACAGGTAGCAATCTCCCAAGGGGCGGCAGGGGCAGCGGACCTGGCAGAAGGCATCTATTCGGCACTGGTCACAACCGTGGGTGGGCTGGTGGTCGCCATACCTTCGCTGGCCGCATTCGCGATTTTTCGAAATCGTATCGATCAGTTGATTGCCGAAATTGCCTTTGTGGCTCAACATGTTTTTACACCTGTACGCCGCCGAGGTCCCCAGTTGGCCAGGCCCAGTGCCCCACCCACGGTCCCGCGTCCCAAGTCATAGTTGTTTGGAAAACGATCGAATCAGATGAGTTACACACGATGCGCAGCCCTAAATTGATCGCCTCTGGAACGGCTACAATCAACATGACACCGATGATCGATATCGTGTTTTTGTTGATCATTTTTTTCCTGGTTTCAAGCCATTTGTCCAAGCAAGAGAACGCCATCGAATTAAAACTGCCAACCGCTCAGTCAGGCTTGGAAGATCCATCGGTACGTGATACGGTTGTCGTTCATGTATTACCTGATGGACAGTGGATGCTGGCCGGTGTGCCTGTGCATCGCGCCGGTTTGGAGTCATCTCTAAGACGCCGCGTTGCTTTGGCAGCCGATACTTTACGATTGAAAATTCGAACAGACCAATCAGTTCCTTACGAGAAAATCGAACCCATCTTAAGTGTGGCTGCCGCACAGGGGATTGGCGATATTGTCTTTTCGGTTTATGGAGAGCGTTCACCGTGAGGACAAACTACTCATTCAAATCTGTTATCAACAAACGCGGACGTACCACGGAAGATGCTGCTATGACGCCGATGATCGACGTCATCTTTCTTTTGCTAGTTTTTTTCGTGGCTACTAGCAGCTTTCGTGCTGTAGAAAAGTTGTTGCCCAGCGGAGTGACTCAATTGCAACCCGCAGCCGGTGGACCAGAACCAGTAGATGACGACAAGCTGACTGAAATGCTGGAACAGGTCATCGTAAAAATTGATTCTGGACCGCAAGGGGCTACCGTTTGGGTCAATGGTCAATCGCTCGCCGCCTTTGCGGATTTGGCTCAGACATTTCGTGATTTGTCCCAAGTGGGAGCCGATGTGCCAGTAATCATCGACCCAGCGCCTGAAATTCTGTCGGGTCAAGTTGTCAAGGCTTATGATTGGGCGCGAACTGCCGGATTGCCTCGAGTCTATCTGGCAACTCGTCCGGAAGCAGCCCCCCGGCTAGTTCCTTCAGGGACTAAGCAATGATTTGCTCTACGATAAGAACTGAGTGAGCGTTAACGGTTATCGCATTGAAATTTTCGTGATAGAATCTTAGGGGTAGATCTGAAAACGAGAGCCTTGAATGCTTTGGCCATTCAAAATTTTTAGGATTTGTCATGCAATGGGATCAACTGATTGGACATCAGCAACAGAAGATATGGTTTCATCGCGCGCTGGCGAAGAAACGTTTGGCCAGCAGCTTTCTGTTTGTGGGACCCGATGGAATTGGTAAACGCACCTTTGCGCGTCTATTGGCCAAAAGTCTTCTGTGCGGACGAACCGCACCCGATAGTTTGGATGCGTGCGGTTCCTGTGAAGATTGCGCTCAAGTGGACGCTGGCACACATCCGGATCTTATCGAACTAGCCAAGCCGGAAGGTAAGTCGGATTTGCCATTGGAGCTGTTGATTGGTAGTCCAGAGAAAAGGATGCGTGAAGGGTTGTGTTACGAGATCAACTTGCGACCCTACGGTGGGCGACGCAAGGTGGCGATCATTGATGATGCAGATTTTAACAACCAAGCGGGAGCCAATTCGCTACTCAAACCCCTGGAAGCGCCGACAGACGATTCGGTAATGATCAAAAGATCGAGCTGATCGATCGACGAGGCGG
>DAIRSD010000265.1:0-6685 GCA_036804625.1 Aureliella sp.
GTGCGCCGAAGCTCAACCTCTTGAATCACCCTTGAATCTCCCTTGTATCGCGCGATTAGGCGCTGTTGGGCGGGGGCCTTACGGTTATCATAGGGGAGAGACGGGCCACATCGGGTAAAGTGACAGACGCTGGGAGCCACTTGTTGGAATTGCGGCCGGGGTGAGTTTAGTTCAGTGAGGCATGCCTCAAGAAGTGATTCAAGTAATAAGGTTGCCATCCAAGTGAATCAGCGCCGCGAGAAAATCGAAGCCATGTTGCAGGCTGAGCCGCACGACATTTTTTTGCGGTATGCATTAGCGATGGAAATGGAGAAAGCCGGAGAGACGCAGGCGGCATTGGATTTGCACTCCCAGCTTACCACTGAGCAACCGCCGCACGTAGCTTCCTTTTTTCGTGCCGCGCAGATTTATCACTCCATCCAGGATACCGAGTCGGCTAGATCCGCGCTACGATCTGGGATTCAGGCGGCTCGGGCTGCTGGAGACCTTCACGCAGCGGCCGAAATGGGTGAGATGCTGACCGACTTGGGGCGATTGGGAGAATGATTGGCCCGATTCACTACGTAGGGGCTTGGGCGTGCACATAGAAAGAAAGTATTCCATATAGTGAACTTTTCTGAGTGGAAGCCTATGTCACGACGGCAACCTTAAAAACCGACTAAACCGCAGCTAGGGCCGAATGATGGAAGTGGAACGAGCGCATTTACAGGCGGACCTCCGCGGGTTGCTCAAGGGCGACGTCCACTTTGCGCCGATCTTTCAGAATCTCTACTCCAGCGATGCCAGTATCCATGAGATTCAGCCTCTGGGTGTAGTACGTCCGCGTAGCGTGCAAGACGTTTCTGAGCTGCTGCAGTATTGTAGCCAGCGAGCGATACCGGTGTTTCCGCGCGGTGCAGGCAGCGGACTGGCTGGGCAGGCATTGGGTCGAGGCATTGTTGTCGACTTTTCTCGTTACCTGCGACGTGTCCACAAGCCAGTTGAAGGTACTGTTCGCGTTCAGAGCGGAGTTGTGCAGGCCGACCTAAATCGAGATATCAGTCGACATCAGATGCTATTTGGCCCCGATCCGGCGACTCGAAGCGTATCGACGATTGGCAGCATGATCGCTATCGACGCAGCCGGTAGCCACTTTCCGCGCTACGGTTCGACTGGCGATAGTGTGCAATCGGTACAAGTTGTCTTAGCTAATGGCCAAATTGTCGAGCTGTCACAGCACCACTGGGCCTCGGACGAGGAGGCATTGTCTATCGTCGACAGTTTAGCGAACCAAGTAGGTAGGTTGCTTCATGATCACTCGGACATCATTCGACAATTGCCATGGGGTGCGGTGGCGCGGGGTTGCGGCTATCGCGTTGAAAAGCTCTTTCAGGGCGATCGGCTGAACTTGGCGCGACTCATGTCTGGATCGGAGGGCACGCTCGGGTTAATCACCGAGGCTACTCTGAGATTGGAGCCGATACCACAGGTGCGTGGTCTGATGTTGCTGTTTTTTGGTCGATTGGAACTAGCAGCCAAAGCAGCGGTGGACTTGCAACAGGAATCGCTGGCGGCCTGTGACCTGATGGATCGTCGGCTGCTGGAGATCGCTCGCGAGACTGAGCCAGTTTATGCTTCAATTATTCCGCGTGGTGCAGAAGCCATGCTGTTAGTTGAAATGCAGGGACAGGATCCCGTCAGTGTGCGAAATGCACTAACCAAAATGCTCCATAGGTTGCAGAACTCAGGCAAACCTGTGGTCTCGTTTCGGTTAACTACCGATCAGGCCGAAAGAAACTTATTGTGGCGGCTGGCGCGGCGAGTCATTCCAAGGCTTTATCGATTGAAGGGAAGCTTGCGTCCCCTGCCATTTGTAGACGATATCTCAATTCCACCCAAATTGCTGCCAGATTTCTTGATTGAAATTCAAAACGTCTTGAAAGCCGAACGAGTGACGGCAACGCTGTTTTCTCACGCTCTGCACGGTCACATCGATGTCCGACCGTTCTTGGATTTGGCTAGCCAGGATCATCAACAGAAACTGGATCGACTGAGCGAAGCTCTTTACGAGAAAGTAATCGAGTATGGTGGTACTTGCTGTGGCCAGCATGCACTTGGCCTTAGTCGTGCAGCCTGGGCCGAACGACAACTCGGCTCACGTTTGGAACTATTTCGTCGCATTAAGCAGGTATTTGATCCAGGTGGTATTCTGAATCCTGGCAAGTTCCTTAGTCCAGTTCCGCCTAAGGTGAACGAACACTTACGACCGGTTCCTAGTATCGTCTCGCCGAATAATCCGTTGCAAGTGGGAGCGGATGTGGTTGCTACGGGAAACGCGATCGATGCCGCATTGGTACTCATCGGACCAGACAATCGAGCAGCCGAACAGGCGTTGCAGAACGAACTGTCGCGGTTGCCTTGGGATGATAGTTTGCCGCCTCCCGAGCAGGAGCAGACGAGAAACGAATCAGTAGAATTGCCGGTGCTGCTGAATTGGACCGGGCAAGAATCGCTGGCCTATACGGCTAGGAGCTGCAATGGTTGTGGGCGTTGCCGCACCAGCGCATCTGCGGAAAGAATGTGCCCGATCTTTCGCGTTCACAAAGGCGAGGAGGCGTCGCCTCGCGCCAAGGCCAATCTGCTGCGTGGCATCGTTACTGGAAGATTAGAGCGCGAAGTGTTGGAGAGTCGCGAACTGAAGGAAGTCAGCGACTTGTGTTTTAATTGCCACCAGTGTCGCTTGGAATGTCCGGCCAATGTCAATATCCCCAAGTTGGTTCAGGAGGCCAAGTCGCAGCATGTGGCCAGCCACGGGTTGCCTGTGAGAGATCGCTTAATCAATCGTACCGACCTGATATCATCGATTGGAAGCCGTATGCCACGCTTGGCCAATTGGGCATTGGGCAACGCGACGATGCGATGGCTTCTGGAAAAAACATTTGGCATCGCGCAGAACCGAAAACTGCCCCGAGTTGCTGGTAAGACGTTTCTCAGTTGGGCAAATCGCGAGAAGTTGTGGCGTTCGAATCGAGCCGGAGGCCGCAAGGTGCTGTTCTTTGTCGATCAATATGCCAATTGGCACAATCCAGTTTTAGGTCGGTCGCTGGTCGAAGTCCTAAGGCATCACAATATTAATGTCTATGTTCCCACCGCACAGTCGCCTTCTCACATGGCTATGATCTCGGCTGGCGATTCGCAGCGTGCTCGCAAGCTGATCGCCAATAATGTCAAATTGCTGGCTGAAGGAGTGCGTATGGGATACGACATCGTGGCGCTCGAACCCACTGCGATTCTGTGTTTTCAAAACGAATATCGACATCTGATCGATAACGAAGACACCCAGTTGATTGCCAATAACTGCTATGAAGCTTCCGCCTATTTTTGGGCGATGCACGAGAGAAAAGAATTGGCATTGGATTTCAAGCCCGTCAATTTCTCAGTCGTCTATCACGAGCCGTGTCACGCGCGAGCGTTGTACCCAATACAGCCAGCCCTAAATCTATTGCAGTTAATTCCAGGACTGGAAGTTCAACTTGCCGACATGGGCTGCAGCGGCATGGCTGGTACGTTTGGTCTACAGAGGAAAAATCTTCGGACCAGTCTTCGCATCGGTTGGAATCTGATCAGTCTCATGCGAGAAACTCAGGCTCAATTGGGTGTCACCGAGTGCGTCGCCTGCAAGCTGCAGATGGAGCAAGCCACAAGCAAGCCAACTGTTCACCCGATAGCCCTGATGGCCTACTCGTACGGTCGAATGCCGCAGTTAGCTGCCTGGTTCTCGGCACGCAACGAGGGGTTGGTGGTTAGTTAATCAATGGTTGGATTTCCCGTTTGGCAGCGCATGGGCTATACTGAGGCGGTTAGGAGTTTCACGCATGTCAGAACAGATGACCATTCACGTTCGACTGTTCGCTGGACCGGCACAGCAGTTAGGTGTTTCGCATTTAGAATTGCATTTGCTGCGAAAGAACGCGAGCGAGCAACTGTGCGTAGGTGATGTTGCCAACCGATTGTGTGATCAATATCCAGAACTTGCATCCTTGATTAAGCGGTCTCGATGGGCAGTGGGGACCGATTTTGTAACCCAGCAGCAAGAGTTGACGAATCGGCAGACTCTGGCTTTGATTCCTCCTGTGAGCGGAGGTTAGTAGCTTAGAAACGATGAGTACACCGCAGTGTAAACAATGCATCCATGAAGCGCTGGTTGAGTTGACCACATCGCCGATTGACGTTCAGCGATTGCTAGGGTTTGTGTCGCATCCAGATGCTGGAGGTCAGGTGTTATTTGTTGGGTCGACTCGGCAGACAACCAAGGGGCAGGTTGCAACAGATTCGTCCTGTGGCCAACACTCCACAGTCCAATGCACCCACACTCAGTACTTGGTTTATGAGGCGTACCAAGAAATGGCCGAGCAGAAATTGCACGAACTGGCTCAACAAGCTCAGCGGCAATGGCCACTTCATGCGGTTGCCATCAGCCATCGACTTGGCAAGGTGTTACCTGGGGAGGCAAGTATCGCAATAGTCGTCAGCAGCGCACATCGCCATGAAGCGTATGTAGCGTCGCGCTGGCTGATCGATTCGATCAAGCAGCAGGTGCCTATCTGGAAGCAAGAACACTACGTCGACTCGGCGGCACAGTGGATTCATCCCAAAGAACTCGACGCATCGGAGTCAAGTGATGCTGTTTTTTGTGGGAACAGGTGCGAGGGTAGTCAGTGATGCAGCGGTCATCAAGTGATAGCTTCACTCGGACGGGTTCTGTCGAACTGCCATTAGTAGATCGGTTTCAGCGCGTGCATCGGTCGCTGCGCATTAGCGTTACCGATGTATGCAACATTCGCTGCCAATACTGCATGCCGGATGGCAACGTGCCCTTCATGCCCAATCAGCGATTGTTGAGCTTTGATCAGATCGCTCAATTTGTGCGAGTCACGGCGAATCTGGGTGTGACCCACTATCGATTGACCGGCGGTGAGCCTCTCATGCGGCCAGATCTCCACGAACTGGTCCAGATGTTGACTGAGATAGGTGGGGTGCACGAGGTGGCGTTAACCACCAATGGCATGTTCTTGGCTGCGCAGCTACCCAGCCTGGTGCGGGCCGGACTGAAACGAGTAAACATTAGCCTGGATACTTTGTCTGAAGAGTCGTTTCAAAAACTAAGTCGTCGCGCTGGGTTGCATCGTGTTTTGGAAGGGATTCAAGCGACCTTGGCTCAGCCCGAAATCGAACTAAGGCTCAATGCGCTGGTCCTGCGCGATATCAACTGGGACGATGTGATCGATTTGGTTTCATTCGCAAGACAGCACGCTGTGATCATTCGGTTCATCGAGTTTATGCCGCTGGATGGGCGGCGTCAGTGGAGCCAGCAGCGAATGGTCTCCGGCGATGAGCTGAGGCAACGTTTGGTATCGCATTTCGGGCCGATGACTGTTCGCCCTCGCCCAGACAGCGCTCAGCCGTCGACCGATTATGTGTTTGCCGATGGCAGTGCAGTTGGCTTCATCGACGCAGTCACACGGCCATTCTGCGGGAATTGTGATCGGCTGCGCATAACGGCCGATGGAAAGATTCGGAATTGTCTATTTAGTCAAGAAGAATGGGATGTCTCGCTGCAACTTCGTCAGTTGGCGCAATCACCCTGCTTGCAGCTTCAACACGAATTGATGCGGACGATCCGTGATTGCATCGACGCCAAAGCGCCAGCTCATGGTGTTCACGACCCCGATTTTCAACCGCCGCAACGTGCCATGTATCAAATCGGCGGATGAGCCCTTGGAAGCTCGTTTGGATTCATGAAGTGTGGTCGCGACCTTCCAGTAAGTGTGGTCGCGACCTTCTGGGTTGCGAGGTGTTGAAGCGCAAACGCTTTGGACAAGCTGTAAGCTTGTCCTCACAGGTTGCTTTAGACAAGCTGGAAGCTTGTCCCCACAGGTTGCTGGCAAACCTGGAACTGACTGGGTAAATTGAAGAGCAATTAAACGCTCGTCGGCAGTTTCCTGAATAACAAATCTCTGCTGTTCCGATTTTACTTAGAAAGCGATCGGACTATCTTTTTGCCCGACAAACGTTCGGAAAATGGTGTCAAGGCCTCTGCTAAGGATATGCTAGCATGTTGTCTAGGGCCGCTCTGGTAATCGCGAGGATGCTTTTGATAGGTGGTTGCCAATTGGCAAATGGGCAAACCGTTTCCACGGCACCGACCAACAATGAACTTGTTGAACGCATCAACGCGCTCGAACATGCGAATCAGCAATCTCAGGCAAAGATCGCCAAATTGACGGAGCAGCAGTCAAAGCCTGCGGCGGATAAGCCCAAGTTGCCTAGCGTGACGATCAACGGCGTATTTCAAGCGGATGCAGTGACTTTTGATCAGAACGATGCCAGCCGGTTGGCCTACGGCACGGTGGAAAATGGAGCTGATTTTCGTCGTGCGCGCCTAAGCGCCAAGGGAGCCGTGACGGATCGCATGGACTATTTTCTTCAGATGGATTTTGGATTCTTCGGGCGTCCAACGTTTACCGACGTCTGGGCCGATTTCAAAGAGGCCGGTCCGATGGGAACTGTGCGAGTTGGACAATGGAAACAACCTTTTGGATTAGAGACGGTCAGTAGATTTCGATACACAGCCTTCATGGAGCGTTCATCTACCTTTCAGGACTTTATGCCATTAAGCCAAATCGGCGTTAGCTTTTATGGCCAT
>DAIRSD010000266.1:0-6658 GCA_036804625.1 Aureliella sp.
TAGCCTGCTAGCACCGTTCTAATTGCGGCAATCAACGACTCGCCAGCCGACTGCTTGTTTAGGTAGCCCATCGCGCCGGCCTGTAACGCTCGCTCAGCATACACGGTCTCGTCGTACATCGAATTGACCAACATTTTCGCGTTGGAATTGCGTTCGTGAAGTCGCTTGACTAGGTCGATACCATGGCCACTTTTGAGAGACAGGTCGACGATGATCAGGTCGGGACTGGTTTCGCTCACCATTCTTAGAGCGGGTTCCACATCATCCGCCTCACCGCATACTTCCATATCTGGCTCATTAGCTATCTGAGCAGCTATGCCGCTTCGCATCATCGGATGATCATCGACGATCATGATTCTCGTGACCTTATTTTCACTGGATTTTATCTGCATCTGTATCTCCCTTTTCTCTTTTCCATACGTTACACGTGATTAGTGTTCCTCCCCGCTCCACCGGCTTGATGGTTAGGTGGGCACCAATCAAACTTGCTCGATAATGCATCGTCTTCAGCCCCATACCGGCCGAAGATGTTCCAATGGCAATGCCACTTCCGTCATCCGCGATTTTTAAAACTAAGCTTCGTTGATCAGCATCCAATTCAATCAAAATGTGCTGGGCCTTGGCATGTCTTAGCGAATTCGTTACGGCCTCTTGGGCAATGCGATAGAGATGCGTTGCCATGGAACCGTCGGCCACAGACACGGGTTGCTCACACTTAAATGCGCAACTGATACCATCCAAACCATCCGTTCTTATCGCCAGTTCACGCAGCGCCTCCATCAGGCCGTCTGAGTGAAGACTCAGTGGGACAAGGCCGCGCGAGATGTTCTTTAGCTCTTGATGTGCCCGACTCAGGCCGCTCTGAATGTTCTTCGTTAGATCGCTGCAGCGCGAGGCAAAATCGGTTGGCAAGTTACCGGAAGTAGTTGCCAGGCGACTGAGCAAGGCCTGAGCGATCATGCCGATGGCGGCCAGTTCTTGCTGCACGCTATCGTGCAAATCCTGGCCGATGCGTCGCCGTTCATCATCAGCGATTGCCAAGATATCGCGTTGCAAGTTCTTGCGTTCACTAATGTCACGAATAATTCCGGTAAAAAGCCCAAGGTGTGGAATTTCGCTAACATTCAAGTCGATGGGAAATGTCGATCCATCTTTACGCTGAGCGGTGACTTCACGACCCATCCCGATGATATGGGCCGTACCTGTTTCTAGGTATCGCTGGATATATCCGTCGTGTTCGTCGCGATAGGGATCCGGCATCAGGACACTAATGTTTTGTCCGACCAGTTCCTTGGGGCAGTACCCGAAGAGTTGATCTGTGGCGGGGTTCGCGGAAACAATGGTGCCTCGCTGGTCGATGGTCACAATTGCGTCGCAAGCCGTGTCCAGAACTGCTCTCAGCCTTTCCTCACTATCTCGCAAAGCATCTGCGGCCATTTGGTGCTGGATGCCATCGGCTGCCTGGCGTGCAAGCAAATCAATGTACTTTAGGCTCCAATCGTCAGGCGGGTGCGGTGTCTTGAAGTGGGTGGAAAAGATGCCAAGCACCTCGCCAGAGCGACCGATGAGCGGTGTGCATAAGACAGAACGCACATCGACCTTCCGCAACATATCAAGCTCCTGAGTGCCGATAAAGTTCGGACATTGATGGACGTCTGCAATGTAAACGCATTTGCGTTGCACGATGCAGGCTGGGCAGTTACCCTTCGGCAGGACGCGGCAAGAATTCAGCCATCCATCGGGAAATCCTCGGTGAGCGACAACTCGAAGGCGACCACTGTCAGCATCCAACAATTGAATGGTTCCAAAGTCGGATTGTGCAATGACAACAGCCGCGTCGATAACTGCCTGCAGCAGCGAAGATAAATCGCCATCACCCACAGACAGCTTGGCGACTTGATTGAGCTGAACCATCGCAGCCAGATTGGCAGCGACCCGTTGCTGGTTGTGCTTTAATTCGGAAAAATCCGTACACACACCAAACCACTCACGGATCGAACCATCTTCGTTCATTGTGGGAACGGCGCGGCACATAAAGGTTCGGTAGACTCCATCGAAGCGCCGCAAACGGAACTCGACTTCGTAGCGGCGCTTATTCTGAAGGGCGTCGGCGAGCGGCTGCAGCACTTTTTCGAGATCATCCGGATGAACCGACTGAGTCCAACCCATGCCCTTGGTGTGCTGGAAGCTTAGTCCGGTGTAGCGTCTCAGAATCGGGCAATCATCGACGATCTCGCCTTGGCTGTCGGTAGACCATGGCAAAAGCCCAGTCATCTCCATGGAAGACAGGAAACGGTTCTCACTGATCTGCCTTGCCTGTTCCGTTTGCTTTTCTTGGGCCAGGTCACGAAAGATGCATAAGAAATGTGACCGGTTGCCATGGCTATCGAACAGCGGCGTAATGAACAGTTCCACATCGACCGGATTGCGATCACTACGAACGATGATCAACCTAGATAAAGAGGCACGGCCTGCGCGCAACTCAGAAGCAATCTGGCTGAGTGTCTCGGGGGGAGAAGCATTTCCGTGCAAGAGTTCTGGAGTCATGCCGACCAATTGGCCAGTTGAATAGCCCGTCAACTGACAGATCGCCGCGTTGGCAAAGACGATGGTTGGATTAGGCCAATCGACTTCGTCGACAGTGATCAACACGCCTTCTCTCAACTGCGAAACCGCAGAGCACAGAAGTGCGACCGGAAACGAAGCCTTCGGCAACTCACTGGCCTTGCCAGCAGACCCAGTGGTCAGAGTGTCGATAGGAGGATCGGGCGGGGCTTGCTGATGCAGCAAGCCGTCTGTTGGCTTTTTCTGAACCATGCTAGGTGCTCGTCTGGAGTGGCTAAACCAGTGGTTAGGAAAACTGTGTTGAAAGACAATGCCACACACACTGTTTTAACTTTAACACCACAGCCCCACTGGGTCGAGCAGCAATGGCAAGAAACATGGTATCCATAAGAACGACTATGGTGGAATCCACCATCTGATTTTCATAGATTGCTCGATACTCCGCCAGCTGGCGATTGCAATAATTCTTGACGAAGGGCGTGATGTACAGCGCGGTTGTTGGCTTGTGTCAAGACTGGACATTCATGTGAGGCGACTGACCCAAAAGAGTGTGTTCGATTTTACGAAGTTTTTATGGGTCTTTGTCAACACTACTCAGTTGTAAGGAGTTAACAATAGTGGTCATCGAACTTGCTCGAGAGCTTGAAACGGAACTTATCGTGACGGGCGCGGGTCGCGCCGAGCCTTTCAGTCGTGGTGTCGAAGATGAGGTGAACGCTGCATTGCAAGCTTCGCCCTATCGCCCGATTCGGCGAGTGGTCTGCACTGTGCGGCGAGGGGTTCTCCTTCTGACCGGCACTGTTCCTAGCTACTACATGAAACAGCAAGCGCAGTCTATTGTGAAGAGCTTGGGGGTGGAACGCTTGGTCGTCGATAACCAAGTAGCAGTCGAGCGATCTCGCAGTTCTTAATCGCTCGTGGCGGCATTCTATCGGAGAATGTTGGCAGCAGCGGGTCTTGATTATTATCTGCAGAGAAGTGAACCCTAATCCACTGGAGATATGCCCAACGTCATGGCAACGCGGTTCTAGGAAGATGCGTTGGTTTCGTTTTGCATCGATGCTTCGAACGGATTAGGCCAGTCCCCCCAGCGGCTTAGGTACTGTTGATAGGCGGGATGTTCACCTGCTTGTGACTCGATCAGCCGTTTGACATCGGATACTCGGGCTTGCTCCTGTTCCAACGAAAGTTGCCCGGTCAGCAGGCAAGTTCTCAAGAAGGCAAAGTAGGTGTCCAGCACATCGCAGCGGCAGTACTCGTTGATCTCTTGGATTCTACCTTGACGGTAATAGTCATATACCATGTCGCCTTGAACTTCCATCTTCCCGGGTTTTCCAAGAAGCATGGCGGCCAAGTTCAGGCCTCCGCGATACCAGGTAGAGCCAAAGTTGGTTAGCACTTCATGGATGTCCAAATGGGAGTGCAAGTTGTACCGATTTCTCTTTTGATCGTAGGCTCGATCATTCAAATTAAACCACTTGGGAACCGATACACCGTAGCGATAGGCGGCGTGTTCCATCAAGGGAATGTCAAAACCGCGACCATTAAAAGTCACCCAGGTTGGATGGTCATAACGTTCCCAGCCGGTCCAGAAGTGCCGTGTGATGACGTGTGGTCGATGTAGTGGTTGGTCCAGCGAAACAATCTCGATTAACGAAAAGTCGGCTCTCAGTTTGGCCACGACTACGGCAACAGGAATCTGAAACGTGTAGGGAACAAAGTCCCGACCAGTTGTTAGCACCAGTTCCTGACGAAAGTGCCGTACCGCCTCGTCTGACGACAACCCACGATCTGGGTATCGTGTCTTAGCAATCAATTCGCCATCAGCCACGCTTTCAACGTCGAACAGCAGATACCGAACTTCTTGAGCTGTACTTCCCATGCTTCACCCTATGGCAACGAATCGAATGCCAAGATGATAGCATATTTCGCTAGCAATTGTTGGAGGCTAGCGAGCCTTCCGCTGCGCCTCGGCGCGTGCCTTCTCAAGAGCTGCCGTTTCGTTAGCAAGCTTATTCTGCGGGCCAGCGGGAAAGTACTGAACATCGGCTAGAAGATAATAGTGATTGTGTATAGTTTGGGCGTCCACCGAGACCTGACAGCCAGCCAGCGGGGCCAACGAGCCGCACAGTAGCAATCCGATAGCAGCTACTTTCCATGAATTGCTGGTTTTTGGGTAACTCATGAAATTTCTCCGCGTTTTGCAGTCAATTCGTATCTAGGCCACGGGTGGCAGTAATAGACACTAATCATGTCAAACTATGATGGTTGTATCGGAGTTGCAGGCCGGATGAGTTGAATCCAATTGTGCAATAATCCACGCCGTTTTACCCCAAGGCTGTTAAAATGATAGCATTCTCCTACGTCGGGATCGCTATTCGGGCTGCATCCGATGACACAATTGCTAACGTGATGACCAATGACTCGTCTCTTTACCAGTTTGACGCTTCTTGGGGGGGATCTAATGGGGCGGGTGGCCTGTTTGGCGGCTGTATGGTTTCTCGCCATTGTGCAACCGGATAGACGGTTAGAATCTGCCCAGCCCACCGGCGACTTACCGCGTCAAGGCTATTATGTGGCTCGTGACATCCTTCGAATGGGCAACGTGGTCGAAGCCACTCAGGGTTTTGAGTCCTTGCTCAAGAGTGCTCAGCGAACTGCCACCGATGGCTGGATCGACAGCGTGGCCAGCCGAGTCATGCTGGGTGAATGCCTTTATCATAGTGGCAATCTGGCCGGTGCGTTGGAGTGCTATGATCAAGCGCTTGAGTTGGCGATGAGGTTTCCCAGTTGGTTAGATCAATTTGACTTCGGGACCGTGCCATTGAATCTCATGGAGCCAGCCGCTAAAGGGATCAACTGGTTCAAGCTTTCGCGCCCTAGCCGCTCATTAACAGTTCCCGATAGCGTGCAGTTGCAAGTCGATTTGAGCCAAGTTCGCAAAGACGCTCAGGGCAATATCATTGCTCCAGTGGCTGCCGTAACACGCCTGGACTCCAGCGAGATCCTGAGAACGCTGGGAATCGCGTTGTTGCGGAGGTGGCAAATCCTGGGACCACTGTCAGCTCGTTCGCCGCTAACAGCACCATCGGTACAGTATTTTTCACAAGCGATCCAACAGCCGCAGCCTTGGGCGCAGACCGCTTGGGTCGCATTGCGGGGATTGTCGCAACTGGCGCGTGATGAAGCCAGTGCCATGCAGACGTTATCATCAAGCACGTTGGTGGCGAATCAAAACGATTATTTTATGTCACCACTAACTTTATTGGTGCTTGGTCAGATCGCTGCTCAGCGAGGTCAGTACCAGTCGGCCATTGTTCACTTGCAAGACGCTAGCCTACTGGCCGCTCAGTACGAACAGTTTGAGATCTTGGCGGAAGCCCTGTTATGGCTTGGCGACGTGGCTTGCGCAAATGAACGTATCGATTTGGGTGATCCGCTTAAGTCTGCTGCGGTTTGGTGTAGTAAACGTACCGCACTAGGGCAAGCTGCGGGTGTGATAGCGGCTACTGAGCTACAGATTTACGCAGGCAACTTCATGGAGGCCCGAAAATTTGTGCCTCGTGAGATGTCTCGCTGGAGCCGTGACTATGGACTGCCGCGTTTTCAAGCTAGATTGGCCTACAACGATGCACTACTGGCTGCCAACGAGTCTCAGAATGAACTGGCTTTGCAGCGCTTGGATGTGGCGCTGAATCACATGCGTGGCAACGCGAACGTAGGAGCCATTCCAGTCAGCACTTTTCAGAAGCAGCTTACGCTAAATCTTTTGGCTCAAGGGCATTTGTCGCGCAACGATGGGCAGGCCATTTTGTCCAAGCTGCTTGCCGAACCAGGCCGAGTAGCTTGGGAGCTACAACCTTTGGAAACGCTTTCTGCATTGACTATTCCCACGGGTGCGGCTTACGTTCGATGGTTAAGACTGGCGGACACGAAAGATTCGGCTGAAATAGTTCAGCGCATGGATCGACTGCAACGCCAGCAGATTTTTGAATCGTTGCATTTGGCCGGTCGTCTGCATTCTTGGCGAAACGCATTGCTGAGACAAGCGCATCAAATGCCCGAGCAGAGTGTCCCCAACGCAGAACGCGCC
>DAIRSD010000267.1:0-6577 GCA_036804625.1 Aureliella sp.
GCCAAGAGCAGAGAGAATTGCTTATCTGTTATTCGAGTACATCCAAGAAAATGAAGGAAAAAGATTGACCTATGCAGAAGCCTGGAAGTTTCTTAAGGAAATTGATTTTGACGAAGTTGCAGAATCAACCAAAAGGCCAGATCTATTTGGAAATTACGAACTCCCCACAGAAGGCACTTTCGTTACTCATGTCACACGAGCGTTAAACGCGATTGGCCAGCCTCGAAATAGACCACGGGCCGGCAGAGAGTCGCGCAGTGTTGTCAAATCTGACAAAACTTGATGAATACATGACGATAATCCGGCACAAACTGACGAAACCTGATTTTTGAAAAATTTTTGTCATCTCGTGAAACTCGTTCAAACCCGGTGAAAACCGGGTTTTTTCGTTGACGGACCCCAGGTTCTCCAGCGTCAACTTTGATCAGGTTTGTGCTTTCATGTGCTCACCGCGATTTCCGCAGTGAGGAGGTAAATAAGGAGGAATAGCATGAAAGACAAGGTTGAAGGGTCATCGCGCCTGCTCAACGTCGGTACGGTTGCCAGACTGCTTGGGGTATCGGCCCGACAGGTATACCGGCTTTCCGATGGGGGAAGAATGCCCCAGCCGATCAAGCTTGGCGGTTCGGTCCGGTGGGATCGAGTTCAGATTGAAGAATGGATCGGGAAAGGTTGTCCGTTGGACATGTTGACCTCGATACCGCTATCCTTAGACTGCAACCACAAGACACAAAAAATGGAGAGCCTGCTGAGCTACCGCTTAGGTCAGACGTTGTGGACGACTTGCGGATGTGGTTGGAGTCGATGCGAAACGAAGCATTTCGTAATGTTGTCGCTATTCGATCCAGTGACCGACTGGCGACCGAAACGCCTCTATTTCACATCCCAAGGCAGTTTGTGAAAACTCTTGATCGAGATTTGGCGGCTGCTGGGATTGCGAAACAGGACGAACGGGGCCGGACGATTGACTTTCACGCCTTGCGTCACACGTTCGGAACACTACTGAGTGTGAGTGGAGTTGCTCCAAGAACCGCACAGCAAGCCATGCGGCATTCTCATATCGACTTGACTATGAACGTCTATACAGACCCCAAGCTATTAGACCTTGCTCGCGCGGTTGAGATGCTGCCGACGCTGCCACTTGACGCAGAGCCATTGACCGAGAACTCGTTGGATCTACAAGCAACAGGGACCGAACCGGCCCAAAGTTTCGTTGCACTAACTGTTGCACCAACTTCCGACAATTTGTTGCGCAAACTGTCAAAATCTGGCAATTTGGGTAGTTTTGACGGATTGAGCCGAAACACGAAAAAACCCAATAAATCATTGGGAATTACAGGATTTTCTTCAATCGGGGTGACAGGATTTGAACCTGCGGCCTCTACGTCCCGAACGTAGCGCTCTCGCCAGGCTGAGCTACACCCCGGGTCGTTTCTATTATCCCATTTCAGGGTAGCCAGTCAAATTGCGCTTCCACTGCTGAATGATCAGACAACGCAACCACTTGGGGGTCGAGAAAACGATTGACCAGTACGTTTCTGGGTTTGAGCTGTGTTGAGCCCGGCTTGGGGTTGAGCGCGAAGATGTAGTCGATGCGTCGACCTCCGTCTTCATCACTTTGGTCTGAAGTTCCGCCCGGGCCTTGGCCAATTGCTGGCCAAAGATCGATCAACACGCTCTCGGGTCGAGCCTTCTGAAACCCCTTGGTCATCTGATTGTAGGCTGACTGTGCATCCGACATTTCCTCCTGGTCTCCACGCGTATTAAAATCTCCCATCAGCACGGCCGGACGCTCAGGCGAACTATGTTGCTTTAAGAACTGTGCGAATTCGGCATATTGACTGGGACGTATGGCTGGCTCGCGGGCCTCCAAATGAGTGACAAACACGTCTACGGAAGACGAATCTTTCTGATCGGAACTGAGCGAGATTCGCGCATGTAGTATTCCCTTAGTCGCATATCCATCTGCTAGTAACCCATATTTCTCGGGACTGCTGCTCTGCGTGTAGGTGTGTATATTTGTCTCCAAGAAAGGATAGCGACTGATAATGGCTAGCCCGCCCGTAAAGCGATCTGGCCTGAGCTTGGGACTAAATAAACTGGAATAGTCCTTACCCCACACCTGCTCGATTTCTGCCAATATCTGCTCGCGTGGCTTGGATTCAAAGAGTTCATTCAGGCCAATGATATCGTAGTTTGCGAGCTGTTTGCCGATGGCCTGAGCACGATAGGTGGGCTGGCCTCGCCGATTGGCAAGTGATGCAATGCCTGGCAAAAACTG
Source organism: Aureliella sp. (assembly GCA_036804625.1). Lineage (GTDB taxonomy): Bacteria > Planctomycetota > Planctomycetia > Pirellulales > Pirellulaceae > Aureliella. Next base: position 2,282 of record DAIRSD010000267.1, read on the forward strand.
GACATTGTAACTGATCACTCGAACCTGCTTGCCAGCAGTGCCCTCGGCAGCTTGCAGACTAGGGTTGATGCAAAGCGATGCCATGATCCAGGCCGCGATAAAGTATCTGAAGTGCATATTCGTTCCTTTTCTAGTGAATTACATTTTGAAGAGCATGCGCAGTTGCTACGACTATGTTGCGTTTGGGTCATGACTTGCCAATCACCCAAATCGCAACATTCAGATAAATAACGATTCCGGTGATGTCCATGATACCTGCAATAAACGGATTGGCCATCAAGGCGGGATCCAGTCCTAGTCGCCGAAGGATCAAGGGCAGCATCGAACCGGCCAGACATCCCAGCGTTACAACTAACAAGATGGTCAGCGGGATCACCCATGCTTCCTGCGGCGAAGGGGCAAACCGCCAGCCGATCAATATTCCGATACTGGCCAACACTCCGCCCAGTAGCAGACTGACCAGCCATTCTCGGATTAACACCTTGAGCCAATCGGTTACCTTTAACTCTCCTGCCGTGAGAGCTGTAATCACCAGAGTGGCCGCTTGATTGCCCGAGTTGCCTCCGGTACTGACGATCAGCGGCAGGAAAAACACTAGCCACTTGTAATCTGCCAGTGTCTGCTCGTAATGCTCCAAGGCATAAGCGGTAACCATTGCCGTACAAAACAAAACCGTCAGCCAAGCACCTCGTTTCCAAGTCAGCAGCCACAGGCTAATCTTTAGATAGTCCTCGCGCAGAGGCGCGATACCACCGATACGCTGCGCGTCTTCTATTAGCTCCTCTCGCACAACATCAATCACGTCGTCGTGCGTGATGATGCCAACCAGCTTGCGACTATCATCTACCACAGGGATCGCCAAAAGGTCCAGTTTTTCTACCTTTGCCGCAACCGATTCTTGATCTTCCGTAGCCAGTGCCGTCAGAATGTCCGTCTGCATTAGATCAGCCAGCTTGGTGTGCAAACGCGCCAGTGAGGCGATCAACTGTCGTCCTGAGACAATGCCTCGTAGTCGTTCTTCGGCATCCACCACATAAATGTAGTAGATCGTTTCCAAGTGTTCGCCTAGCTTGCTGAGTGCGTCTAGTGCTTCACGGACAGTCAAATGCTCACTTAGCTTGGCCATCTCGGTGGTCATCAACGCACCGGCAGTTCCCTCGGGGTAGGCCTGCAAGCGCTGAATGTCACTGCGGTCCGACCGAGGCAGTAATTCCAATAACTGCTGCACACGATCGGGTTCCATTTCTTGCAGCAAGTCCACGCGATCGTCCGAATACAATTCGGCGATCAATTCTGCTGCCTGACTTGGCTCCTGGTGACTGAGCATGTCGATTTGCCGATCATGCTCGAAGTACTGGAATATCTCCGCACGGCGCGAAACGCTAGTAGCCTGTAGCACGGCCCAAACTTCGTCGTTGGTCAGGCCTTCCATGAACTCTGCGGTGCGAGTGGGATTCAGCGCCGTACAAAATTGACGCAACTCCTCCTGGTCATTAGTGGCCAGCATCTCGCGCAGTTCAGGAAGCAAAAGTACGTTCATCACGATTAAAAAGACTCCAACGCCTTACCAAACCCAAGCCAGGAAAGTAGACCTTGTTTGCAGCGCTCGGAGAAGGGGGGCTTAAGCGATTATTGCGTCCACCACACGACCATGCACGTCGGTCAAACGAAAGTCGCGCCCCGCATAGCGATAGGTCAGTCGCGTATGATCAAACCCCAAAAGATGCAGCATCGTGGCGTGCAGATCATGGACATGCACTCGATCCTCAACCGCCTGAAATCCAAATTCATCGGTGGCTCCATGCACGTGACCACCTTTGACACCCCCACCAGCTAACCACATGGTAAACCCGTGATGATTATGGTCTCGACCACTGCTAGAGCCCGCATTGGCTCCCGCCTTGGGAAGTTCTACCGTAGGGGTCCGACCGAACTCACCGCCCCAAACAACCAGTGTATCCTTCAGCAGTCCGCGCTGCTTCAGGTCTTTTAACAGCGCACCGATTGCCTGCGAGCACTCACCGGCCAATTTCCGGTGGTTCTTTTCGATTTCGTCATGGCTATCCCAAGGCTGTCCCGCCCCATGCCACAATTGGATATATCGCACTCCACGCTCGACCAATCGTCTGGCAATCAAAATCTGCCGCGCCTGCACGCTGCTACCGTACATGTCTAAAATCGATTGCGGCTCGCCACTTACGTCAAACGCATCGCTAGCCTCCATCTGCATGCGATAGGCCAATTCAAAACTTTGCAGACGAGCCTCCAATTCAGCTTCCTGCTGTCGCTGCTCTTGATGGCGGCGGTTGATCGTTTGCAGTAGATCGAGTTGCCGCCGTTGCTGACTGGCATCCAGACCCGAAGCGTTGCGAATGTTCGCGATCAGCTTCTCAATCTTTTGATGCCGGCTGTCGATATAGGTGCCCTGATAGGCACCTGGCAAAAATGCCGACTGCCAGTTTTCAGAGCCTTTGATTGGATAGCCTCCTGGGCACATCACAATAAAGCCTGGCAAATTCTGATTCTCGCTGCCTAATCCGTAAGTTACCCACGAACCCATGGATGGTCGCACTAATTGCGATTCGCCGCAATTCATCAACATCAGCGAGGGCTCGTGGTTAGGCACATTGGCATGCATCGATCGGATGACACACACGTCGTCTATCATTTCCCCTACATGCGAAAACAGTTCGCTGACTTCAATCCCACTTTGCCCATATTTTTGGAACTTGAAGGGCGACTGAAAAGCGGCTCCAGTTTCGCGTTCAGTTCGCAAATTGTTGGGCAGCAATTGACCGTGTACTTGCTGGAGTGCCGGCTTGGGGTCAAAGGTATCAATGTGCGAGGGGCCACCATTCAAAAACAGATGTATGACCGCCTTGGCCCTGGGAGCAAAGTGAGCCGGCTTGGGCTGCATCGGCTGCGCAGCCGAGCGTGCTCCGGTAGACGACTGCTCTATAACATCTCCATAAAGCTGCTCGCCTTCCTGAGACAATAAGCCCGCCAGAGCCATCGCTCCAAACCCGGTCCCGCTGCGTCGCAAAAACTCACGGCGTGTGGCTGGCAAGCGACTGAATTGACTTAGACCAATCTTCAACCATGGATTCTGCATAGCTACAACTCTACTGGGTCAGTCAATAAAAGCAAATTCATTACTAGCCAACAATACCTGTATCAACTGGACCCAAACATCTAAGCTGTCTGTGTCATTCTGATCCTTTGAGGTCTCAGCGTTCTCCTCAGATTTCTTCGACGGCAAGTCGGACGTCGCAAAGCTCTGCGCTAGCTGCAATTCCTCCTGCGTAGGGTTGCGAGCCAAAATTTTCTGATATAGCTCGGTGATGCGATCTGCCGACGAGGCTGCTTGAGCGGTCTGATCGGCTAATGCTTGGGCCTGATGAATCACAAAAGCCGAATTCATAAAGTACAACGCCTGTTGCGGCACGGTAGTGCGTGAACGACTGGCCTGACTGGCGTCGGGGCTGGGCACGTCAAAACTTGCAAGAAGGTTAGGTACATCTTCGCGGTCGACATAAGCATACAGGGCGCGTCGTGTTGCCTGTTCGTGAATCTTGACCGATCGCCCCCCACTGCGAGAATCGAGTTGGGCAGCAGCTACCAGCAGCCGCTCGCGCAGCGGATCGAAGTCCAGCCTGCGTCGCGGCATGTGCCACAACAAACGATTTTCAGGATCGACCATGGAGGCATCGGCTACCAAATCGCTGGATTGCTGCCAAGTCGCCGACAACATGATTCGTCGCTGCAATCGTTTGATCGACCAACCATCCGCCATAAACTCCGCAGCCAAATAATCCAGCAGTTCGGGATGCGTGGGAGGCTCGCCGCGAAACCCGAAATCGCTCGGTGTGCGTACCAAGCCAAAACCAAAATGATGCTGCCAGATTCGATTGACGATCACTCGTGGTGTTAAAGGATTTTTAGAACTGGCAATAGCCTGAGCCAACTCCAAACGTCCGCTACCCTGTGTAAATTTTTGACCACCCACATGCTCAAGCACCTGCAAAAAACGTCTTGGTACCGCTGGCCCACGATTGCCTGGCTGGCCTCGAAGAAAAACTACCGGCTCATGAGGCTGAGCTGAATCCAGCAGAACCATAGCGCGTCCCGGTGCGCCAGGATGTGTCGACTCCACCGCTTTGACTTTGCTCAACTGACGATTGTACGTATTGCGTTCGGCTTGATCCAAATGATTTAAGGTTTGTGCCGTATCCAAAGTAGTCTGTGATTGGCTGTCAAGCATCATTGAAAGCATTCGCTGAGCCTGATCATCGGGAA
>DAIRSD010000268.1:0-6569 GCA_036804625.1 Aureliella sp.
GCACTCCGATCGTCAGGCTGTCGTCTTCACTTTCGATTTGCAGAATTCTTTTGCCAGACCCACCCTAATCGACAACACCTTCATCACCGCCGCCTGCAACGCCTGCGATCAACATCGGGCGACCAGCCAAGCCGCTCAATCGCAAGTCAGCTCCCAACTCAAGACGCGCCGGTGCTTGCACGTCGGGAGCCAAGTAGATGCAGCAGAATTGGAACCGACCACCCTGATACTTCAGCGAAGCTTGTGGGTCAACGTGAAGAGTGTGTACCGAAAGCGATCCGCTGCCGCTTAAGGATACTGGCTGAGTAAACTGAGCAGACACGCTTCCCGAGCGCAGTGCATTGGGGTACTGAACTGTGTTGGACGGATAATCAGGATCGTAGTTCACAATCAATTCACCGCCAGTGATGTCAAGCTGCTCACGCACGAACAATTTTCGGATCTCACGAATTCCTGACGAATAGGTCACCGTGATTTGAGCACTGGGACGATCGATGATCACGGTGTCGTGAACTCCAGAAGTCACTCCGCTACCAGCGGCTCCCGGCAAACGAGGCGTGGGTAAAGTCTGCGTGCCCACTGGAGGGACTTGGCCAGGACCTGGCACTGGCGCTGTTGGTGCCAATCCACAATTCCAGTTCCCAAGCGTCCCCCAATCACCACTGCTGTTGTTGACCCACAAAGCGGGAACAAGGAAATCTTTTAAGTATTCAATGTCGCCCTGGCATACGTTGAAATCCAAATTGCTATTTCCATTGTTATAGCTTTGCAAACGACCAGTACTGGCATACTGCCAAAAAGCCCATGGATGAGTCACTCCATAGTCATCCCAAATACCGTAGGAATTAGAAAAAGAATCCTTAGGGTGGCCGCCTTGTACATTGATCGAATCGGGATCGTTTTGATTAGGCCATCGAGCATTCCAGTGAATTGGATACTTGGTAACCACTTGTGATCTTAACGTGGATGTGGCAGCCCCCAACACGTTATGCGCGTAATTCCCGTTCACGTAGATCGCAGGTCGAATCCCCATCACTTGAAAAACACGATCTGAAAAGTCGATACAGAATTGAGCCATTTGATTGCTGGTTCTCGCCACTTGACCAGCTTCAAAATCGTGAACCGGGTACAGATAACCAGGCCGCATGAAAGCACCTGCCATCTGAATGTAATGGTCCGCTTCATCGGTTCCCGTGTTTGCAATGCCACCGGCATAGGGCGTCGTAGCAATAATATCCGGTCTTGAGAAATGATAGGAACCACCAAAAATACCAGCCGTTGCCGATCGGTTCATGTTTTGCATTAAGTTCGGATCGTCTTATCGCTGCGACAGCGTGTTTTGCCCAGCCGGAGTATCATTCCCGGGATTGCTCTGGTTGTAGAAACCCGTCGTACCGCCACGACTGGACCGGAAGAAGACAAACTGACGATTCTCAATCGTCTTAATATTGTTCCAGGTCGTTTGAGAAATATTGCCTTGCCAAGCTGATATATCCAATCCAAGCACTCGCTGTGCATAGGCCGTCGGTTGCGTCATGCAGCAACCAGCCCCAACTAGGATCATGACAATCGCCACCGTGAACCAATTTCGTATCATTCTACACCTTGTCTTTGTGAGAGCGGGCGACGGGGTTCGAACCCGCGACATGCAGCTTGGGAAGCTACCACTCTACCAACTGAGTTACGCCCGCGAGACTCTGAACACATTGTAACAGTTGGCGCATCAAACGCAAACAACGAAATGGATAGCGACAGCTAGTCATCACCAATCCTTCGACCGCCCCTAAAACAGCAGCCCGTGAGAGCAACTACCAACATCGCTAACGAATGGGGCTCGGGTACCGCCACTCCATTCCAGGCCAAACCATAGATTTCGCTATCTGAGCCTACAAAATTCCAGTGCGAACTGGGAAACCTGACATCGATTCCGTAGTATCCAGCCGCATCGATTTGAAAGCTCAGGTGTTCCACCACACTAAACATACTGATGGACTGGGCAACGGTGCGAATCCGATTGCGATCGATCAAATTGTCGAACTGAAAGACATCCAACTCAAGATTGGCAAAATGCTCTTCTCCTGCTCCGGAAAAATCGGCAAGCGAACCTGGATTGCGATCTACAAACCAGGCCAAAGTTGCCGAAAACAGGGAATCACCGGCAAGTGGCTGATTCAGAAAGTAGCTATTCGTGGACATGATGCCTACTTGTGCAAAGTCCCAGCCCATCGAACCGACCATGGCATCGACGCCGGGAAATACGCCAGGCAGATCCGCTGTCGTGGCTAATCCGCCATCCGCCAGATTCACATACTGATCAAAGGCATTACTAAGATTCATGCGGCCAGCACCCTGAGCGTAGTCCAATGACTGAGTTGTCACAATGTGTCCGGCGCTGGTCGATTGACCATTATCCCAATCAGGCAACTTTTCAGCCGAATTTAACAACACCGCTTTGATGACTCGTGCATCGATCGCTTGTGAAGTGCCGTACAGAGTCTTTCCCGCATCGATCAACAGTCCAGCACCTCCTGTCACTAGCGGTGCCGCGTAACTGGTACCTGCCAGATTAGAGACGTACGAGTTACTGCCTCCCGTTGGTCGCGCCAGAGTGAGATTCCTGCCTGGAGCAACAATGTCTACAGCAGCACGCGTCTGCCCTTGAGAAGCGGTCCAAACATTGGTCTCAAGCGCAAATGCGACATCATTTGGCCCGCGACCCGAGAAACCTGCCACCGACATGTATGGAATCAGAGGGTTTCCAAACTCCAGCGCTCCAACGGTAATTGCATTGTAACCAGCTCCAAACCCTCGGACCGTACTGACGTTTGATCCTGCGTTTCCAGCGATATGCACAAGCAGCTTACCTGAACGATTGGCCAGCCCGTCGGTGCCAATCGTGTCGAGTCGATTGCCAAACGAAGTGTCAAACCACCAACTGCTGTTGATGACATCTGCTGTTCGTCCGCCTACGCCAGTGACCATCATGGTGGAGTAGGGCGAAGCGGTCGACGCAAAATCCGTGTTGTAGTCACCGTTGGACTGAAAACTGGTGGCAATGGCACCCGCCCATGTCTCGGCTCCATAGGCGATGCCGTGTCCGTGGTACACAGTGTTCGTCGGTGGCGGACCATGATTACCACTCATCGCGTGCGACACTGCAGTGGGGTGGTTGTGATGCGCCACTTGATAGGTATTGGGGACCGCCGTACCATAGACTCGCTCAGTCACATTCGACATGGTCACATGACTTAAATCGGGGACGGTGCCTTCGATTGCGGCCACAATCGCCTGAGCCCCAGTAAATCCCGCGTCATAAAACCGATCGGCCCCCAAAAGCCGATTGATGTTCACTCCATTCAATGGGGTCGAACCACCAAGCGAACTGGAAACACCACTCCGGCCGTCTTCCGCTAGTACCAGAGACGGACAACCATACACAGCCACCAAGCCGGTAACGATCCAACGGCCGATGTTCTTCAGCAATTTTAGCAATTTTGTTAGTGGGAATTCGTTCGTTTGCATAATGCCATTGTAACTCAACCGGAAGAATGTTGCTAACTCTAGCCAAACGGCACTTCTATCCCCCAGCCAACAAAAAGGATTCTTCATCACTGACGTCGCTTAGAATTGCTTCCCAACTCCCAGCCTAAGCCCAAGAGAAGGGACTAGGTATCCATCAGCATCCTTTAGTCAGGCGTTAAGCCATATTTGCGAGTTTTCTTGGCTGGGTCAGCGATCAGCAGAAATCCGTTTTTCACCCATGCCGCCAGCAGATTGCGGGCGGCACGTTCAGAGATGGAAAATAATTTGGCCACATCACTGCTGGTGATGGTGTTACTGTCGCGGAATAATTCCAATGCCTTACGCTGGCGCGGGTCAAGGCGGCGAAGTGCTGGAGAGCGGTCTTTCGCTCCGCTACTGGCAACATCGCTTGCACGATGCTTCACACTCTCAAAACTATCCGCCACACCGGCACAGAAATACTCTAACCACTTGGTGATATCCGCCTTGGCACGGCCCTCGTAGTAGTTGTGAGATGGGCCGATGTTAATGGCTTCGTAATATGCACCGAGGTTGCGGGCGTAGTACTCTTCCAGCGAGTACAAGCCCGTTAAGTCATAGCCGCCCAGATGCAGAATCAGCGTGGTGAGCAGACGCGCCGTGCGGCCGTTGCCGTCGTAATAAGGATGGATGGTGGCAAACTGATAATGTGCTATTCCGGCTCGGATCGGGCATGGCAATTCTATGCATTGGTTACCAGCCAGCCATGCCACCAATTCTTTCATGAGCAGCGGAACATTCGCTGCCTCGGGCGGCAAATAGACGATGCCACGGCTGCGGCTATCACGGATGACATTCTGCCCATCACGGTAGGGCGTGGGTTTCGCTCTCTTGCGTCCGGCTGCCATTAGCAACGCATGTAGTGTTTGGATATGTGTTTCTATAATTTCAGTTTGTGAGGCGGTGAGCTGCTCTAGCTTCTCAAGTGCGGCATAATAACCAAGCACTTCCTTTTCATCACGTTCACGTCCAGGGAAATGCTGCTTGTCTTCGACTACTTTCGCCACCTGCTCCTGCGTCAGCCGGTTGCCTTCGATCATCGTGGAATAGTGCGTAGAGAAGAGCCGAGCCGTTTCGCGTAGCGACCTCAGTACGGATGGCGTGATTGGCAAATCCTGCACCGCTTGCTTGGCCGCCTCGATACGCATCAGATAGTTAGCAATCTTCGGGGTGATCGTGAACTTTGGCGTGAATTTTGTGGATTTTGGCATAGTGTCGGCTGTTTGTTGGTGATGGCTACTACCGTTATAGTGCCGTTAAACTTCCGATAAAGCAATAGCCTTTCTCCGTCGGCCGCTATACAAAGTACGTCAGGCAATTCGCACATGCCGGTGTTTTATGCCCGCCTTCCGAGCCTGACACCATCAAATGCTTGCTTCCTTTTTCGTTGCATCATTTTGGCAATCGGAAGAAACGTGCTAATTTCAGATGCTACCAACTACTGCGATGCTGAACTTTTATCTCGCTTGCGCAGCGGACGGATCAAGCCCTCTTGAACCGTCGAGGCCACCAAGATGCCTTTGCGTGTAAATATGTTGCCACGAGTGAACCCGCGAGCGTTGCTGGAACTGGGGCTGTCCAGTTGATAGAGCAACCAATCTGAAATGTCGATATCTCGATGGAACCACATAGCATGATCGATGCTAGCCGCCTGCACGTTTCCCATGGTTGCATTGCTGTGCGGATCTAGCGATGTAAACAGTAGATTGTAGTCAGAAGCATACAGCAACATTTGCTGAGCTTGCGGCTGAGTGACTGGCAGAGTTTTTAAAAAGCGAAACCAAATATGGCGACGAGGTTTATATCTACGCTTGGGAAAGAAATATCGCTCCACTTCCACAGGCTTGAATTCGATTGGGCGATCGTAGGATAGCCACTCCTTCAATTTCGGCGGAAAGAATCGTTTGAATAGCTGATAGTAATCGATACTACTCGGCAAGATACGCGGCGTACGCCAAAGAAAGGGCTTTCGAATTTGGTGGTCGTAACTTTCACTCTCTTTCACCTGAAAGGAAATGATGCTCTGAAAAATCACCTGATCATTCTGTAGCGCTTTGACATCGCGAGTTGTAAAGCTGCGTCCATCGCGAATCGCTTCCACTTGATAGGTGACCGGCAATTGAAAGTTGCCACGCAGAAAAAAATAGGCATGGATCGAATGCGCCAATCGAGCCGCGTCGACCGTCTTGTAGGCCGCATTCAACGACTGAGCAAGAACCTGCCCACCGTAGACGTTAGGACTTCCAATGTCCACCGATCCGCCTTCGAATAGCCACTGACCAACAGGACGTACCTCCAAATGTTCCAACAGCGAAGCTGTATCTTTCATGAGCCGACTTAAGATCTGTGGTTTGGGAGCAACTATTTGAATTTAAGACTACGCTTCTTAGCCTCGGCAGGCAATGCATCAGCAGAGCCAAACATGTTCAGCTTAGTATACTCGCCCGCCACCCAAAGCGGCACTTGATCCGCATAGTGCGGGCCAGTCGGCTGCTCGCTCTGCCCCCCAGGATAAACACCAATACTGGATGCTGTATCACCAAAATCGACAATCATTCGCCATGAAGCTCCACCGCCCACCTGCCCACCATCGCCACCGGGATTCAGCGTATAAGCAGTACCGACCACAGGCCCTCCTTCGATATTCAGCTCCGGCTGCCCCGACAAGGACTGGATCTTCAACACGTTGATATTTTTCCACGACCAACTGGCGAAGTCGGCTCCATACTGCTGCTTCAGCGAATCAACGGCTGCAACAAAGCTGCTCCTGAGCACGGCATCGCGATCTTCTCGCTCTGAGGTTCGGCGATCGTCAAACCATTGGGATTGCGGCATCTGCCGAGTCAAGTACTCAGGCACCTCCAACATGGGCTCGCGTCCGTTATCGCCACAAAATCCCCATGAGCCGTTCTGCTTTTCCTCTCCAAAGTGCTGCCTCTCATCGCCCCAAACCAGCTGACGATAGTACTCTAGCCAACGCAGCCAAATGGTTGGACCGACCGACTCTG
>DAIRSD010000269.1:0-6560 GCA_036804625.1 Aureliella sp.
AGCCAATGTTTGTAGGTGTCGTAATTGCCAACGATTTGACTGACCCGTCCATCCACCAAATCCATCAAATGATCGGCTACTGCGTTCACTAGGTATCGATCGTGCGTAACCAGGATCACGGTTCCGTCGTAAGCCTGCAGTGCGGCCTCCAAAGCATGCCGCGACCATAGATCCAGATGGTTGGTGGGTTCGTCCAGAATCAATACGTTGGCTTCCATGGCCGACAACCAGGCCAGCATCACGCGATTTCGCTCACCTCCCGATAGCGTGCGAAGCGGCTTGAGGGCCACGTCGCCAGAAATTCCGAAACGCCCTAAGATATCGCGGCGCTGGCGGTCGTCCAAGTCGCGATGCGGCACTCGGATGGCTTCCGCCGCAGAAGATTCCGCGTTCAGACGCGTTAAAAGCTGATCAAAATAACCGATTCGCAACTGAGCCCCAAGCTCCACCTGACCTTGATCTAAGGTGCATTGTCCTAGCAGACACTTCAGCAGAGTGGACTTGCCCGAGCCGTTGGAACCCAAGATGGCCCAGCGCTGCCCTCGTTCGACTTGAAAGCTAAGCTGCTGAAACAATGGTCTATCAAACGCCTTGGAAAGTCCACTTGCACGCAAGACGATGTCTCCACACCGCGCCGCTGGCGGAAAGCGAAAATGGGGTATTTGGATTTCGCGAGGCTGCTCGACCAATTCAATGCGCTCTAGTTTTTTGCGCCGATCCTCGGCCTGAGTGCTCTTTTGGCCATAATGATTCCTGCGCACAAAGTCTTCCAGCTTGGCCACCTCTTCGCGCTGCTTCTCATAGGTTCGACGCTGTACTTCCAGTCGCTCGGATTTCTGACGCACATAAGCCGAGTAGTTGCCGCGAAAGCGATCCAGTCGTCCATGAACCAGCTCCACAACGGACGTTGCCACTTGGTCCAGAAAAAAACGATCGTGACTGACCAACAAGAACGCGCCAGGCCAATTCTGCAATGTCTCCTCCAACCATTCAGTCGATTCTATGTCCAGGTGATTGTTGGGTTCATCCAGGATCATCAGATCGGGTTGCTGCAACAGAAGACAGGCTAACATCAATCGGTTTTGCTGACCGCCACTAAGCTGACGGGCGGGACGATCGTACCAGGTCTCCAAGAAGCCCAGTCCCTGCAAGACACGCTGGACACGATGCTCCCAATTGTAAGCGTCACTATGTTGAAGCTTAGCTTGCAGACGATCATACTGTTCCAGCAACTGCTGACGCTGATCATCACATTGCTCTTGGGCCAGTTCTGCGGCTACGCTTTCCGCCTGCTGAACCAGGGTCGACAGACTGCCGATAGCCGCCTGAGCCACCGACCAGACGGTTTCTTCTTGACTGAATTCAGGATGCTGCTGCAGGTAGCCAATCGATCCACGCGAGGGAGTTTGGACAGTACCCTGATCGGCTGAGATTTCGCCGGTTAGAATTTTCAGCAAAGTCGTCTTGCCAACGCCATTGGGTCCAACCAGCGCAACGTGGTCGCCAGCGCGTATATCAAGCTCCGTATCGCGCAGCACCTCTCTGTCGCCATATCTCTTCAAAATCTGCGTAGCCGACAACAACACCATGGTACCGTTCTATTCTGCCAATAATCTGCTTCTGGCCTTGGAAGGCACAATTTTAACTAGACTTTACGGAATGGACAGATTGATCTAGGGTGGTTTCGCTGTTCGGATTTTCACGCTTTAATGAGATATCTATGCAATATCTCATCTGAACTACTTTCAGGAAGCTCACATGCTAAGCCTGCACAGTGAAACCGCTCAACGATGGCTAGACCAGGTCGATACCGGCCTGGAGGAGATTTTGATCGATCACGCCCACTGCGAACACAAGGCTGCGGCCACAGCGATGAGCCTGCTTGGTAGCTATATTGAAAACCGTAGCCTGTGTGAAGAGATGACCGAAATTGTCCGCGAGGAGCTGGAACACTTTCATTTGGTCCTGGACCTGCTGGAACGCCGAGGCATTCGCTTCCGACGTTTACAACCCGGGCACTATGGTCGCGAGCTAAAGCTGTTAGTTCGGCCCAACGAACCCGATCGCGCCGTGGATCGACTGCTGATCGCTGGGCTGATCGAAGCGAGAAGTTGCGAGCGTTTCAGCCTGTTGGCAGGTCATGTTCAGGACTTGGAGCTAACCAGTTTTTACTCCAGCCTATTCGAATCTGAAGCTCGGCATCACAGCACCTACGTTCGATTGGCTAAGCAATTTGCGGATGCAGACATCGTCAGACAACGACTTCATGACTTGTCTGCTGCCGAAGCCCAGATCATCGCTCAAGGAAACCCTCTGCCGCGCATGCACAGTTGACCGACTTGCCGTAAAAAAGTCACCCATCGAAAGCCCTACGATGCCACAACCTGAATCCCCATTGAACAACCATTCCAGCCACATCGAACAGATGACCCATTTGGGCAATCGTCTTTGGCAACGAGGCTGGTGCCACGGCGGCTGTAGCAACGTCTGCATGGTTACTCAAAAAGATCCGTTGCAAATGCTGACCATTGTCGAGTATCGAGACCGAAGTCAATTGACCGAGGTTGATTTTGTGCTGGTGGACGCTGACGGCAACCCCATCCATGTGGAACCAACTGCCGTTCCCCCTCAGGCTCGACTGTACAGTGTGCTGGCCGAGCAGACAGGCGCAGGATGTATCCTGCACACGCACAGCGTTTCCGCTCACTTCTTGTCGATTCGATTGGCGGCCCTGGGCGGCCTGCTGGTCGAAGGGTCACAGGTGCTCAAGGCGCTGGAGGGCGTTACATCACACGAGCAACCGCTGTGGCTGCCCATCCTGGAAAATTCACGCGATACTCACGCCCTGGCGGATGGAGTTCGTTCGACTCTGCAGAGTGCGAACACACCTTTGCATGGTTTGATTATTCAGCAAAATGGACTGCTGTCTTGGGGCCGCGATGCTGCCGAGGCGATTCGGCACGCGGAGGTGCTCGAGTTCATGATCGAGTGCATCGCTCGTCAAGCTCACTAGCGCTTCATCACGGCGAATCGTGTGGGGACAAGCTTCTAGCTTGTCCATAGAAATTGGCTAACTAGTGGGGACAAGCTTCTAGCTTGTCCATAGAAACTGGCTAAATCTCTTCGCAACCTAGAAGGTCGCGACCACATAAGGTCGCGACCACAGAAGACAAAGGTCGCGACCACAATGAGCTAACCCCCAAAACACCTTTGACAAAGCACTTGTTTGCGATTGGTGCAAACAGCTATGCTTCAAGCAGTCATACGACGCTGTCGCTCCACAAGCGGATCCATGATGGCGAACCACAATGGCGGAATCAAGGCTAACACGACCATTCCAGGATAACCAGTTGGCAATTGAGGACTCTCCTGAAACGATCTGAGAACCTGATACTTGCGAGAGGCGGTCGCGTGATGATCCGAGTGCCGTGAAAGCTCGAACAAAAACATGCGACTCACGACATGATCGCTATTCCAAGAATGTTCTGGGCTAACTCGCTCTGCTCGACCTCGCTGGTCGATCGCTCGTTCTAGTCCATAGTGCTCCAGGTAATTAACAGCTTCTAGCAAGCTGAACGCGAAGACACAACTACCCAAAAAACCAACGACACCCAGTAGACCAAAACACCAGCCAATCAAGCCAGTGAAGGCTGCCTGAATCAAGACAAACCAAATCATCTCGTTGCGCAGGCTGTAAACGCCTTGGCCATGCTTCTGCAAACGCCGGGCTTCTAAGCGCCATGCCGACCGCCACTGAGCCGGCACGGTTCGAAGCCAAAAACTGTAGAAATTGGTATGCAGCCGTGCTGTGGCTGGGTCCTGCGATGTGGCCACATGCACGTGATGGCCTCGAACATGCTCGATGGCAAAGTGCATATACCAAGTGGTCATCAGCAGGATACGTCCTAGCCATTGTTCCCATCGTGACGAACGATGCACCAGTTCATGAGCCACCGTGATGCCCACTCCACCGTTGCTCACACCCAGTGATACGATTAGGCCAATGGCTTCCACCAACGACATTTCCCGGCTGACCAGAACCCACATACACCAAAAGGTCAATCCTATCTGCAAAGGCACGTGGCTCCACAAAATCCAAGAGTAAAGACGCTGCTCTTTGGCCCTTTGCTCAAGGTCAGGGTCCATGTTCAGCGGATTGCGCCCCGCCAAAACTTCGATGATGGGAATCACTACGAAGACCAAAAAGGGAGTGTACCAAGTCCACCAGCCTCCCAACAGAATCCCCGTCACTACGGCCAACGGTATGAGATAAGCAGGGGTATATCGCAGCGCCGCCATCAAGAAGTCTCCTGTCGATAGAGATCAACGATCAGTTGAAACAACTGTCGAATATCCACGCTCGGCTTGCCGAAGATTACCGAGTTTGTAATTGATGCACTTTTATTTTAGCTCGGCATGGTGGTATAGTCCACGGCGGAGTGGTTTAGATATCTGACCGGCGGAGCGGTCCGCAACACTTATCCGCATGACCGGCGGAGCGGTCCGCGACATATATCTGCATGACCGGCGGAGCGGTCAGCGACTATTGGGGGGGCTGATTGCGATGTCGCAGTTGTTCCCAGGTTCCCTTCAGGCTATCGAACAGTCGAGGAATCTGCCCAGCGGCCAGAAAGACGCGAGCACTGACTGCAGAATGCGGATAGAAGTTCGTAATAAAATCAAAGCTGAACTCGTGCGGACCATGTCCGATCATCACAGCATTTGCATAGACCCCGCTGAGCAGTTCATCGCGGATTTTTAGGTCATCGTATATCTCTTGCGCGGTCGCCTGTCGCACTGGCTGCGCCGGTTGATGCTCACCCACAGATCCCAATCCAGCCGTAGGTGCCGGGCCGCCAGGAGCTTGCCCGCTAGCATCGGACACACCTGAGCCCATCCCTGAACGCAAAGATGAGTCTGCTGGCGATGGTGGAGCCTTCGGATTATCGCCTTGCCCCGCCGCTTGTTCCACGGGTCGAGCCATACCCGGCGAGATGAATCCGGGGGGAACTGCTCCAGGGTGGACCGCACCAGGTCCAACTACTCCAGGGCCAACTGCACCAGGTGGAATGTTTGACGGCTGTGGCTGCGAACCAACTAACTGGGGATCAGGCAACGCTCCCCAACGACCTCGATACAGGGCGATGTTTCTGGAAAGGGCGTCAACCAGTTGAGGCAGGACGCTGTGCGGCATAACGACACGCGCCACAATCTGATGAGGTCGCCCCAAATTTTGCACAAAGTCCAATAGGAACTCGGACTGAGCGGCAACTACGATAACGCCCGTGCTAAAACATCCTCCCACTACATGGTCTGGTACTCTGGCCCTGAGCGGCTGCTCCGTTGGTTCTGGTTGATCGTCAGAAAAAGGATTCATTGAAAAACATCCACTGGTAAAATGAAAACTCGTACTCACCATCAGAGCAATCAAAGCCGACTGCGGCTCGATTTGGCCAACGCTTCCCAAACACATCCCACGGCCGTCATTCCAAGGGATCTGGGCTGGCCAGCACCTGTGACACCTCCGGCTTGGTTGTCGACTGATCTTCCAACACGCGATCTGGCATGCTCACACGCACCAACAAAACGTCTCTACAACACTGCACTAAATTCAATCCGAAAATCAGCAACCCGAGAAGGGGCACCATGACCAGTGTGACAGCAATTTCGGAAGTTATTCCGGTGTCCATTAAATGGTTCAAAGTAGCCACCACATCCATAGTGTGAATGAGACCGTAAGATGAGTAGTACGAGTAATCTTGAATCAGCAGTAGGAATATGTTGGGCAAAAAAATTCCCGCCAGGACCAAAATCAATTGCATCAAGAAGGCCACCACAATTCTGGCTTTTAATCGTCGTGGCAAGGCCAACAGGATCAAACGAGTCAATCCGGTGAACACAACAAAATAGGCACAGACCAGCAGCGCCCAAGCGGCATGGCGTTCCGCATCATTCCAACCCATTTGTGAGACAAGCCCAAGCGGGAAGACCAAAACCCATGGCGAAACCGCTGCGACCAGTAGACAGCACAAAAAGATATAGCCTAGACCGGCACCAGGGAAAAACCAAGTTAGAAAAATTCTCCCCAAAACCGTCCTTGGCAATGTTCGCTGCGCTCGTTGAGACATCACGCCCAGCTCGCCGGCCACCAAGGCCCCGAACAACATGAAGACCACGCCAAGGACGCTCAAACAGAAGACCCCAGCCTCGCCTTGCGTTACCAGAGTCAACATCATCCCCCAGAAAACAAGTGTGATTACCAAGACCGCAAATCGGATACGCAAGGCAAACGAATGATTCTCGCTGGGAAAATCGATAGCCGCGCTGGCGGCTCTTAAGCACACCATCACCACACATGCGACCAGCGTTGCAAGGGCCAAGGCGACCGCAAAGTAGGTGGTCGCGTCTTCCATTCCCGCACTTAACACTTCCCATGAAGCTACCACCCAGCCCCACCAGGCAAGCATCGCTAGCAGCTCCAATCCCAAGATCAGAATGTTGGCCAAAACTTGCAACATCTTTGCGCGACTGATTGTGGCAATCAATAGACACACGGACGT
>DAIRSD010000270.1:0-6521 GCA_036804625.1 Aureliella sp.
GATCGATTTGCCCAGGGAGCTGGAATCTGCATGAGGGTCCTATTCACCTATCGAACCAACCTGCAAGTGGTCGCCAGATTCGATCTGTGAACGCGATCCCGACATCTCGACACATGCCTCAGCCAGGCGACTGGTCGATAGCCCCAAGTCGGCCAGCAACTCATCTCGCTCTCCGTGCTGGATATACCTATCAGGAATGCCAACGCGGCGCATGCGAGTCGTATCCCAGCCATGGTCGCAGGCGGCTTCCAGTAAGGCACTGCCAAAGCCACCCATCAAAGCAGCTTCTTCCAAAGTGATCACAAACTTGCACTGGCTAAAGACTCGCTCGAATAATTCTACGTCCAACGGCTTGATGAAACGCGGGTTGATCACGGCAATTTCCATGCCCTGCTGCGACATTTGTTGGGCAGTCTGCATAGCCATTTCAACCATCGGCCCGAGAGCGATCAGCGCACCGTCGGTTCCCCAGCGGACGATTTGACCTTTGCCCAGTTTGATGGGCTGTTGGCTCAAACCAAGTTCCTTGGCTGTCGCTTTTGGATAGCGTATGGCTGACGGCTGATCCTGGTCCAGAGCAAAATCCAACATCGCCTTCAGTTCGCCTCCATCAGCCGGAGCCATAGAAATGATATTGGGGTACAGACGCATGTAGCCAACATCAAAAACGCCATGATGAGTGGGTCCATCTGGTCCGGCAAGTCCGGCACGGTCCATCATCATGACTACTGGCAGATTTTGCAGAGAGACTTCCTGAAAAATTTGGTCATAACTGCGCTGCAAGAAGGTGCTATATATGGCGACGATCGGCTTAATGCCCGCTTTGGCTTGTCCAGCAGCAAAGGCTACGGCGTGAGACTCACAAATCCCAACGTCAAAAAACCGCTCGGGAAACTCTTCTCTCACCGGCTCCAATTTATTGCCCTGACACATGGCAGCCGTCAACACTGTCACTCGTGGATCGCGTCGCATCGAATTTCCAATGGCTTCGCGCGCAAAATTCGTAAATGCTGGCGATCCGCCGCTACTGAGGACCTTGGCTTGTCCTTGCTGGTCTTCGAAAGCGGGCGGAGTGTGGAAGAAAACAGGATCGGCTGCGGCAGGCTGATAGCCGTGCCCTTTTTCCGTCACGACATGCAGTAGCACTGGTCCTTTCTCGTTGTCCAGCATTTTCAAATACTTGCGCATTAGGCCAATATTATGACCGTCGATAGGGCCAACGTATCGAATGCCTAGCTCTTCAAACAACATGACACCATCCAAACCCGCTTTAATACTCTCCTTGACTTGCGCCAAGAATCGTTCAGTGGGATCGCCCAAGACGGGAACATGGCCCAACATTTTGACAACTTCGTTCTTCAGACCTGTGTAGTAGGGATTCGACCTCAGCCTATCAAGATACCGAGCCATCGAACCGACTCGGGGACAAATACTCATTCGGTTATCGTTCAGCACAATCAACAACTTGCTCTGCAACTCACTGGCATTATTCATGGCTTCGAAGACGATGCCCGACGGAAAGGCACCGTCGCCGATCACCGCAACGCTGCGTCTCTCCGATTGCCCCATCAAATCGTCGCCGCTCTTCAGACCCAACGCAGTAGAAACACTGCAACCGGCATGGCCCGTCATCAAAAGATCGTAGGGGCGCTCTGCCGGATTGGGATACCCCATCAACCCACCCCGCGTGCGAATCCCTTCAAACTGCGAGTAACGACCTGTAACCAGTTTATGAGGATAGATCTGATGGCCCGTGTCCCAGATCAATCGATCCTTGCGAAAATCAAATACGCTATGGAGCGCCAAGCACAATTCGACTACTCCCAAATTCGACGCGAAGTGAGCTGATCGAATGCTCAACAACCCACACAACACCTGCCTAATTTCGTCTGCCGCCTGCTGAAGTTCGGGTAGGCTCATCGAATGCAAATCAATAGCCGATTCTATTCGTTCTAGAATTGGAAATTTCATGGGATTGTTGATCTTTGAAGTAAGTTTTTGGTTACCCGGAAAATCTAGACAAGCTAGCGGTTTCGGTCGACGACAAATTGTGCCAGAGCCAATAGTTTAGCTGCTCTTTCGCCTAAACCCGCCAAGTATTGACAAGCTTCACTAACTAAACCCTCCGCCAGGCTGCGGGATTCGGCCAAGCCCAGCAAACTTGGGTATGTTAACTTGCCTAGTTGCGAATCCTTTCCAGTCGCCTTGCCCATCTGGTCGGCTGTGGATTCCACATCCAAACAATCATCCACAATCTGGAAGGCCAAGCCTATCCGCTGGCCATATTCGGATAGGCAATCCAAAATACTGGAATCCGCTCCGCCGATCACCCCCCCCATCTGTAGGCTCGCTTCGATGAGAGCGCTAGTCTTGCGACGGTGAATCTGCTTCAAAAAGTCCAAGGGATTTTGCGGCTGCCCGTCGCAAGCTCCAAATCGTCCTTCTGCCGCCAAGTCGTCCATTTGGCCACCGACCAGATGGCTTCGACCGGCTGCTGTGGATAGAATCCGACAACAATCTACCGCCTTATCGGCTGGCAAGTGGTTACACAACACTTCTATAGCCAGCATTTGAAGACTGTCCCCGGCCAAAATCGCAGTAGCCTGATCAAAGCGAACGTGACACGTGGGCAGTCCGCGACGCAAGTGATCGTCGTCCATGCTCGGAAGATCGTCGTGTATCAGTGAATAAACATGAATCATCTCGACAGCACAGGCTGCCGGCAGCGCTTTTTGCCACTGCCCCATGATGGCTTCACAAGCTAGCAAAACCAAGGCTGGACGTAGGCGCTTGCCAGGAGCCATCACGCTGTAGCGGATTGCTTCGGTCAACCGAGCCGGGCAGCCCTGACAGCCGGAAGTGTAAAGATCCAAACTTCGATCAATTTCGGGCTGATAGGTCCGCAATAACTCCGGAAACGAACTGATTTGGGTTTGCTGCATCGCTATATCTAGTCCTCCAGAAGGGAGATCCGCCTT
The DNA here is from genome assembly GCA_036804625.1 of Aureliella sp. Lineage (GTDB taxonomy): Bacteria > Planctomycetota > Planctomycetia > Pirellulales > Pirellulaceae > Aureliella. The sequence goes on from DAIRSD010000270.1 coordinate 2,979, forward strand.
AAGTTACTTTAATTCGAAACGGACAGCCCTAGAACAGTGAGTCGTCTTGACGGGCGCTTCGGCGTCGGCTGCGATCCCCCTGCTTCTCCTCCAAGCTCTGAACCGCATCCTCAAGTGGCTCAGTAACCGGTGTTCCGTCAGCTTTGACACCGCTTAGCAGTTCGATCGACCGCTCAGCCTTTGCCAAGCGATCATGACAGACTTTAACAAGCGACATTGCCCGAGTGTAATCGGTCAAATCATCGTCCAGCGAGTTCCCTCCCTGCTCCAGTCGTCTGACTATCTTCTCCAATTCTTCCATTGCGGGTTCAAATTGGGGCGAATCGTGTAGATTTTTCTTGGACATAAGCTGAATTTTCAGTCGTTTTAGGCGCGGCGTGTATCAGTACAAACTCATGGGCCCAGCCCACTGGTAAACGCCCTATTATCGTTACCACCCAATATTAGCCTAGAGGTTTCACTGTTGCACAGCCATAACTGACGGTCATTTACTTTGCTCCACCCTTAAAATCGAACTAGGAATGAGGTTAGGACTGCTTAATTAAATCACTCGAATTCCAAACTGGAACGAGTTACGCGATGCCTACAAGAAAACCGCCCAACGCCAAGGAAATGGCGGATCTAACCGCCGCTCTTAGGGAGCGTCTTGGCAAAAAAGATCCGGGCGCTAAGCGTACGCACCGCCCACCCAGTTCAACCGCCGAACTGCTAGATTCTATCGAAAAACTGGCTGGCAGCGTCCAGTCTTCCCATACCCAGACCATCCCCTGCCCGTGTCCCGATCCTAACATCCAGCGGCAATCCCTACAGGGGATTTCAGGTCAATCGACTCTCGTGCAAGACGTTCACGTCCTTGGCTCAGACAGCTTGGACCCAGACAGTCAGCTAAACCAAGCGGACCAGCAGTTGCGAGACCATCTTTGCGTCATCATGGAGAACTCGTTGACGCAGTGGTTCGCCGAACTGCGTGGCTTCATGCATCGCACTGCCGACGGCATGCCTGGCCTGAAAGAGTGCGTCAAGGCACTGGGACGTTCTCAAGCCGAGCTGCAACAGCTTTCTGTCACTCTGGAGTTCAAACAACGCAAAATTGTCCGTCGACTTCGACTGCTGAAAAAACGCGAAGCACGTTTGACTCAACAGCGTAAGACTCTTGCACAGTCGATTCGCGCTCAGCGAGCCGAGATGTTTCTACAAGTCGAACGCGAACGAATCGCTTTGCAAGAACAATTACTCAGCACCGCACAATCTGAGAGCGCTGCCAAATTGTCGGCTGACGCTAGCTTGTACCATGAACTGACCCAGGCCCGACAAGAGATTCAACGGCTTGAGGAGTTTGCCAGCGATGCACGTGACCTCCTTGAATCCGCCCATGCCCAGATCGAACTCTTACAGGACTCGCCGATTGCCGTCTCGGCTGGTGATGAAGGTGTCAACGCAGATCAGGACACTCAGCGACTGAAATCCAGGCTGGATGAGGTCCTATCCGAAATGGCAGATCTGCGTCAACAAAACGAAGAATTGGCGGCCCGCCTGGCCGCGCAGACCACACGCAACATTAAAGCTTCCACGCTGGGCAACATCGTAAGCCACGAACAGATGTCGTGGGAACAACGCAAGGAAATGATTCTTCAACAGCTAGACGAAGATGAATTTGCCGACGCAAATACCCACGCAAGTGGCGACAACGATGCTCAGGCTGCTACCAACGCCGATCAGCGTTTGGAGGTTCGCCAGATCATTGAAACCACCGAGCATGAAATCGCTCGACGTGATCGAGAGATCGAAGAGCTGCGAGAAATCGTACGCACTCAGTCCGAAGCACGCGATGGTGTGGCCATCGGTGCTGCAGGCTTGGCGGCCATGCTGGATACCGATCAGTTGATTCAGCAAGAACGCCAAAAACTAAAAGACATTCAGCAGCAGTGGGAAGCTAAACTGCGTCAGGCTGAGATCGATCTGTCGATGGAACGAGCCAAATTGGCTCGTGAACGGACGGAATTGGAAAAACAGCAGACGGAGCAACCAGCCGAAAGGAGTTCTGCGGGCACCGAGAAACAGCGCCGCTGGCTGGACTATCTTGGCTTGAAAGAGGAATCCAGCGAACGAGCCAAGGAGTCGTCCACGGATTACCCCACGGATACATCGCCGAAAAAACACTGATGGCCAGCAGGACGCTAACCATACATCGCGTCCAAACCTTTTCCACTGACAAGATCCCGCGCACAGCCAGCCAGAACCAAATCGGTGCCAGCCAGAAGATCCATCGCAGTCCGCTAGTCACTCCACCGTAATTGCGATCTTCTAATGGGCGAGTCAGATAAAAAACCAGAACCACCAAACTAGTAAATACTATTGCTGCAACCAACCAACATTCTGATTGATCACTATCACTACATTTCACGTTTCGCCAAACCCGCCAACTACCTACGACTGCCATGAACCAAAATGGTGTCAGGCTAAAAATTCCGTGATGCCCCAGGGTGCAGTGGAAAGCGTACACCAGGGAACTGGGCTCGCCGCGATCCACTCCCTGCTTGCGACCATCCATCCAGTAGCTGCCGGGATAGTCGTACCAATCCCCCCAGTGATAAACGTCGATATGCATTGCCGATGGATCAGCCTTTAATGCAAATCGCCATTGTGACTCTTCATCCCACAGCTCCCACACCTCACTTCGACGTCCAGGGCGCACCTGCGCCCGAGCACTTATCGCATAGCCTTGCGAGTGCAATTCTTGCACGGCTGGCTGCAAATCCAGTTGTGTCCAATCTGCGGGCGGTGGCTGGTCTACCCGCGCAATCCACGCTCCCACATCACGCTGCGAATAGGCTGGCCGCCAAGTTCCGTGAGCCCAATAATTGGTAACCATAAACGCGACGGCAACCGGCAAAAGTGCCGGAGCGTAACAACAACATGCCTTGCGCCAATCATGCACCACTAGGACGAATCCCGTCACAACCAGCCAACTGAGCGCGGGCAGTTCGTTTGCCGCTGCAAAACTAGCGGCTACTCCCGCCAGTACAAACCATCGCTTTCGCCGGTCCAAGTCGACAACAATCCTGCGCATCGCCTCCAACGAAATTGCAGCCGCGACGGCCGCTGGTAAATGGTTGTTCAGCGTCACCACAAAGGTTGATAGAAACGTTCCTGCCAGAGCAAACACAGCCAAAACCACAGCTTGCCAGCGGTCTAGCTTCGCTTGCCTGATCCAATGCAACATCAGACACCACAGACCGATCAACGGAATTAGGTTCACCAGCAGCAGCATCCACCGAACGACAAAAAAAGTTTGCCCCGTCAAAGTGGCTCCCGTTGCGGATCGAACCAACCAGTAACCCCCTGCGTACATTGTTGGCAACAGCGGCGGTTTACTGCTGTAATAATGCTGCTTTCCATCAGGTCCGCGATGCCGCACCTTGTCGATGGTATCCCAGGTTCGCCGCTTGGTGTTCGGATCGCGGATTTCGATCACTTGATCAATGGCATAAGTACCATTGACCGTCAGCGCAAGGATCGTACACCACCTGCTGCGATCATTGG
>DAIRSD010000271.1:0-6499 GCA_036804625.1 Aureliella sp.
GCAATTGATCTCGATTTCGTACTCGCGATCCGGAAAGCTATTTTCAAATACTTCTAGTTGGTCTTGAAATGGTGTACTCACCGGCAAACAATCTCCGCGTAAAATTTTAATTTCAATATGGTCTAAACGCACATGTAGAGCCTATCCCAGAACTACTCGACCCCCTACCCTGCCCTATCCCCCAAGTCGGTGGAGAGGGTTCTAGGGTAGGCATCAAGCTAAGGATAGGTTCTAAGGTAAAACGGCCCGGCCCCGGGAAGTTGCTGGTTGGCCGTGCTGGGAATTGTCAAATCAGTTCACTATCAACCCAGGTCCGCAGGTATGCAACAACATTTCGCACTTCCCAAGGCTGCTATGTTTCGCATTTGCGAAATTTACCAAAGCGTTCAAGGCGAAGGGCTTTTGACAGGGACCGATAGCATCTTTGTTCGCACCAGTGGGTGTAACTTGCGATGCTGGTTTTGTGACACTCCATTTGCCTCCTGGCAACCTGAAGGTCAGTATTTGACCGTAGAACAGGTCTTGGATCAAGTCACAAAGCACTCGGCCAGGCATGTGGTTCTGACGGGGGGCGAACCCATGATTTTCTCGGGCGTCGCTTCCCTTTCGACCGAGCTTCGCGCCGCTGGTTACCATTTGACCATTGAAACCGCCGGAACTGTGTGGCACGACATGCAGGCCGACTTGTGGTCGATCAGCCCCAAATTGTCAAGTTCGGCTCCTCCCGCAAGCAGCGGAAGTTGGCACACAGCCCATCATCGTCGCCGTCATCGTCCGGACATCGTTCTGCGAATGTTGCAGCAGAATTATCAACTGAAATTCGTGGTCGATTCCCCAGACGATGCTCAAGAGGTGCTGAACTACCTAGGCGACTTGGGTGGCTATGATGGCCAGCGCGTCCTGTTGATGCCACAAGGCGTCGATGCTCCAGCACTTCAGCGTCATGAGCAGTGGCTGATTCCATGGTGCCAGCAGCATGGATTGCGTTATTGCCCTCGAGCCCACATTCAATGGTTTGGCAATCAACGCGGCACCTAATAATATCCTACATGCTCGTCGAGACAGATTCGCAGCTACAGGTTCCGAGGATGGGAATTGTGGCGGCGAAAAAGATTATCCATCATTTGCCAGATAGCCGCGTAAAAAGCAGATCCGTGACTGGCGGAGCTGGCTGTGCGAATTGTATCAGTTGATGTGATATGGAGTTTTGCAGAGTTGAGTACCCCACTGTCCGCAGTTGCCAGATCAGCGATTTCCAAAGTCCATCGCCCGCGAGCATTCTGACCACGAAACGTAGATAGCGACTGTTCAGCGCGATAGGGACCAGTCAAAACGGAACTTACTCCCGCTAGAGCGCGATTGGCGGTGTCTGCTAAAGTCAATCGCAGATTATCGGTACTGCCACCTCGACGATTTACCAGTGTGACCGCAGTTCCCGACGGCGAAATCAATCGCACTCGCAAATCGCTGGCGTACGTGTGATTGATCGAGAGCTCGACACTCAGGTTCTCAATGGTCATTGCATCGGCTATGTCGATGGCAACGCGAGTCATTCCAGCACGAAACAGCGTTGCATCGCGGAGCGTGACGCCCTGAGCGCTTGAATAGGTCGAACGGACTTGAGTTGTAGGTAACCACTGAGTTTGACTACTGAATCGATCCTGCTGGACTTCGCCAGGCTGATTATCACCATCTTGGTTCAGCAGATTGCCCGCCAAATCTCTTGCAGTTGCTGCGACATCAATTTTGTAAGTGCCGGTAGTTGAGTTGTTGCCGCTTAGCTTGACAACGACTTGCGTTGGATCGCTGGATGATTTTTCTATGTTGCTGACCGAAATAGGACCACCTGGCCCCGAAACCGATATCGCTCTAACAACCGATTCGATGTTCATCTCCTCGGAGAAGTCTAGAATGACGCTGTCAATCACTTCTAGTCTGTTGTTCCATCGAGCTGACTGAATAAATGGTGCGACCGAGTCCTTGGAGTCCGGTGAAGCACCTCGCAGAGCGGTTGCGGCTTTGCCAAGGTTGAGCTTTCCGTGAATCGTCTTGCCGACCAGGGCAGAATCGGTATTCGACATCACCAAGCTAATTAGCTCGGTGGCAGACAGCGAAGGAGACTGCCCCCAAAGCAAGGCCAGCGCGCCTGCGACATGGGGAGCCGCCATCGAAGTACCGCTCAGCGATCCATAACGGCCGCCTGGCAACGTGCTCAAAATATTCTGTCCAGGTGCCGCGATATCGACGTTGGATCCGTAGTTCGAGAAACTTGCCAGGGCGTTTGTTGATGTTGAGGCGGCAACGGAAATCACGTTGGGTAAAGCATAGTTGGCTGGGTAGCTGGCTGTCGTTGCATTGTTGGCACCTTCGTTGCCAGCCGCCGCCACAAATATTCCTCCCGCTTGTTGAAATCTTTGAATAGCGGTTTGCATTGCAGAACTGAATCCGCCTCCTCCAAAACTGGCATTGATGATTTTGGCACCGTTGGCACGAGCATAATCGACTGCACGAACAGCATCGCTGAGATACCCAGAGCCCTGGCTATCCAAGAACTTCAGCGGCATCAGCTTGACATTCCAAGCGACACCCGTCACGCCGATGCCATTGTTGCCTACAGCTCCGATGGTGCCTGCAACGTGTGTCCCATGACCATTGTCGTCCATAGGATTGTTGTTGTTGCCCACAAAATTCCATCCACGAATATCGTCGCGATAGCCATTGCCATCATCGTCGATGCCATTGCCTGGGATCTCTCGATTGTTTGACCAGATATTGGCGGCTAGATCAGGGTGATTGTAATCAATTCCGGTGTCGATTACGCCAACGATAATGCTACTGCCGGTGCCATAGTTCCAAGCCTGACCGGCATCGATGCGTCCGGCGCTGCCAGACAGCGGCCATTGACTTGCATACAGAGGATCATTGGGTGTCGTGGATAGGTTGACGCGAAAATCTGGGGAAACTGTGATGACATCAGTCAACTGCTGTAGTTGAAGGAGGGCTGAAGGCAAATCGGTGCCCAGCGATAGACTCAATTGATGCCAACCGCTTTCACCAATTGGGTCAGCTTGAACGATACCTTGAATATTCTCAATGATGTTTGATAGAGTCGCTTCAGACCGCAATTGGACCAGAAGGCGATCCGAAGCGTATTGATTGATATCAAAAGATAAATCAGCGGCCATCAACTGCCGGCACTCCAGCGATTCGATGTGCAACGGTCGAGTGGTAGTTGCACCCTGCCCTACATGATTCCTACGGGTTCCGTCCGCTCTGGCTGATCTGGACAAGGACTTGCGGGCAAAACGGATTGGCATCATGTTCTCCAGAAGTAAGGCCAAATCTATCGCTGGCTTCGAATCGGCTTCAGGCCAGATCGACTCCCGATTCTACGGTCCTTAGGAAAATCGGGCAACCAATTGTGGCTTCGTGCCAAGTGGAGTTCAAATCTAGACCAATTGCATGCCAAAAAACATTGGCCAAAAACTTTACCTTTTTGCATCAAGGCAATAGAATGCAATTTCTGGAAGTTGTTGCCTTTTTCTTGTCCACGGATCGGATGTTTCCGAGTTTAACGTCAAGGGTCCAAGACATGCCTGGTAGATCGCTTCGTCGATTGGCGTTTGAATCGCTAGAAAATCGAAAGCTGCTGGCGACAGATGTGCATAATTTTATCTCGCCTATGGATACCAATGATGATGGACGAATCACAGGGTTGGATGCACTTCAGATCATCAATCAATTGAACGCTCAGGGGCAACCTGCAGCCAGATCGCCAGGTGGAGGTTTCTGGGATGTCAACGGTGACGGTCGGCTGACCGCGCTAGATGCCTTGATGGTCATTAACCGACTGAACGATCGCTCATTGTCTAGCCGTGATGACGACACGAACTGGATACGCGTCGCCTCTCAGCAATCACTGCGAGCGGGGGCTCGTCTGAAACAAAGCGCGGACGGATTGGAGCTGGAGGTCCGTTTGCATCAAAGTGAACCAGGTCAAACTCATTCGCTATATTTGGAGGGCACATGGGTCGGTTCGATCGAAGCCGACGCGTCGGGGCGCGGCAAATTGAGACTTTCTCCCAAAGATAGCTTGGAAGGAGTGCTGCCAAATTTATTAACTGAGGGACGATCGCTGGTCAACCTGACAGTAGATTCTGTTGGCCAAGCACAGCTCAAGAGTGAAGGATAGAGCAGCGCGGGCAGCGAGACAACTGGTAGCCAAGCAACAAACAATAAGCAGGATCAGGAGACTAAGATTCTTGCGGCACGACTGATGACCGATGGTAAAGTGCGCGGCGAATCGATGCTTTTGCAGCGAGGCGACAAACTGTTCTTAAACGTGTTCGCTCGAGAGTTAAAAGCCAATCAAGAGTACCCCGTCCTGATCGATGGAGTTACCGTTGGCAATGTCAAGGCGAACCGAATTGGCTTTGTGACTGGGCGGCTCGACTTGAAAAATGTCGCTAATTTCCCTGATGCCAAGCAGGGCTCAAAGATTCAGCTTGGCCCTTATAGTGGCGAACTGCGAAGTCTGGCTCGTCCGACAATGCCTGAACTGCCCAACAATGTCTACGGTGCGTTTTTCAATCAAGGGCTAACTCGCGGGACCGCGCAGATCGTCACTTCCCAGAATCGAACGATGATCGGTATCCAGCTTGCTCCTGTTCCCCCTAATTCGACTCACTCGGTTTACGTCGACAATGTTAAAATTGCCGAGGTGCAAGCTAACCGCTTCGGAATGCTCTGGTACCGTTACGATAATAGTCGCGGTGACCAACTGCTGGCACCACTTCCCACACTCAACGCTAACTCAGAGATCCGAGTGGGCGAGATCCGCGCCAAGTTGAACCGCATTGGACCACCTGAATAAGCAATTGACCAATATTGGTTCACGGAGAATTAAGTCTACGGACGGAAGAAGTCTTTGCCCGCCGGTTCTTGATCAAATAGTAGCGGCTTTCTTCCGTATCGATTGCGTATCCAATTTGCAGTTTGCCGAACCGGCTTGATCTTTACGATTCTTCGTTCAACGCGGCGCTTTCCAGGGATGTCCAACAAAGCGATGCCAATCAAAATGGTCAGCAGTCCTTGGCCAGGCAAAACTAACATGGCAAATCCTGCCACGACCAAGATGGCTCCCATGACGTTCTTAACGATGACGATTGTCAAATGAACCGCCGGATGCCTGGTTGGCCAATCGCGAATGGGTTTTCGCAAAAAGTAGTCCTCGGGCAGTCGGACAATCAAATAGGGCAATAGAATCAAAGACCCAACGAACATCGACACGCTGATCGCCGTAAACACCCAAAACCAGTTCATCTTCGTGTTTTCTACAAACTATCGATTTTATTCCCAGTCAACGAACTGAACAATTATAGAAGTCTTTTGATTGTGTTGCTTGCCAGCGACGTGAAGAAAATAGATAATCAGGGCGAATCACGGTACAGCTTATTGGTCGAAAGCTCCGCCGTCTTCATTTACAGATGGTCTCATTCAGGAGTTTACTGCATGTCAGGCAAGCAATCTCGCAGAACCGTCATTGGCCGTTCGTTCCGATGGCTAGCTGGTTTCGTAGCCGCACCGTTATTTATCCCGCGTCGAGCCTGGGGAGCCAACGAACGAATAGCCGTAGGGATGATAGGGGTGAAGAATCAAGGGAGCGGCAATTTGAAACGATTCCAGCAAGCTGGGGCCGATATTGTAGCGATCTGTGATGTCGACGCCAACGTCGTTAATGAGGCTGGCAAATTGGTGAAGGGCCCTGAGCCTAAGGTATTCCATGATTATCGCGAGATGCTTCAAATGCCGGGCCTGGACGCGGTAGTCATCACGGTGCCAGATCACTGGCATGCACTGATGACGATTCATGCTTGTCAGGCCGGTAAAGATGTCTATTGCGAAAAACCTCTTTCGCTGACGATTGCCGAAGGTCGCCGAATGGTCACCGCAGCTCGTCAATACCAGCGTATCGTTCAGACCGGTTCTCAGCAGCGATCATCGCAGGAGTTTTGGCAAGCATGCATGATGGTTCGAAACGGGTTGATCGGGCAGGTTGATCAGGTACACGTTGGGCTTCCTAAGTGTAATCACCCTGGACCATTGGGGCCCGATTCACAAGCACCTCCAGAACTGGATTATGATCGTTGGTTAGGTCCTGCGCCCTTGCGACCCTACAACAGTCAGCGTGTTCACTACAATTTTCGATTTTGGTGGGATTACTCGGGTGGACAGATGACCAACTTTGGGGCTCACCATCTGGACATCGCACAGTGGGGACTTGGTATGGATCATACCGGTCCAACGTCCATCGAGGGAATCGCAACGTTTCACCCTGAAAAGGTACATGAAGTAACCGAGACTGCCCGCATCTCGTTTACCTACGACAACGGTATCAAAGTGATATGCGGTCTAGTGCAGGCTGACATCTCAGGTGGCGTGCGGTTTATAGGTACACAGTGTGAAGTTCGAGTCAGTCGAGGAAAAATCAGCTCAACAC
>DAIRSD010000272.1:0-6423 GCA_036804625.1 Aureliella sp.
CCCGCCTCCGGCCCGCCGATCGGATCGCACCCGCCGGCCGCTACCTCGGCGCGGCCTGCCCCATCCCTGCGCCCGAACTGGCACCGCTGGTGATCGTCGCCGCCCCCATCGGTGCAGGCAAACCCGAGGCCACCGCGCAGGTTATCTACGCTTCTGTGTGGTTCTACACAGGCGACTTGGGTTATCTGAATGTCGACGGAGCCCTGTTTCTGAGCGGTCGCAAGTCAGAGATGTACAAATCAGGCGGTGAAAACGTCTTTCCCCGCGAGATCGAAGAGGTGCTGTGCGAGCATCCCGCAGTGGCTATGGCGGCTGTGATCGGAGTACCCGACGCCAAGTACCAAGAAGTTGGTTACGCCTTTGTCTTGGTTCGACCGGGGCAATCCGTCACTTGCGAACAGCTCAAAGAACATTGCCAAGCCGGATTGTCCAATTTTAAAGTTCCCAAGACATTTGACCTGCGCCCCATGTTGCCTCTGCTACCCAACGGAAAAGTCAACAAAATGGAACTCAAACGCGAGCTAGAGATACATTCCAACAAATCCACCTGATTCGTCGCTGGCCTTCTGCAATGCTTCAAGACGCTCGATCGTCTTAGTCAAATCACCTGCTTGTACATAGCGATCAAATTCCACCAGCACAGCACGCTGCACCGCTACTGTCAACCAGGCGACTGCCGATTGTTGTAACCAATCGCAAGTGTCTCTGCATAATTCGATCTTCAATTCACAGCTCTTGCTGTGCATGTCGTTGTTGTCAGTCAATACGACGCCTTCGAATGAGAATTGACACATCCCGACCAGCGGATTGTTGGTCAGATAAAAGGTGCAGGTCGCATTGTGCAAGTAGTAGGTCCCTAATGTTCCATGTGTCTGAATCGCAGTCTGAATATTCTGCAGTTTCATGGCCAGCTTCGGTGAAGCATCTTGCGGAATTGGTGCAGCACGGACCGTGCGCAGCGGCAGGCAATCAAAGGTTACTTCGACCCAGCGGCCTAACGGTGTATCGCTCATCTTTATTTCCTACCGATCTTGATTCGTTAGTTTTTCATTGTCGCACAAGCGAAGAATGGTGAGGCGACATGAGACTAAAATGGTTTACTCGCGATTCGGCTAACGGTCAACTGCTATCCGGAACACCGACTGAGCTTCAAACTGCCGAATTTCGATGTCTCAGACGGCTATTTGCTGGTACCATCAACTGTGATGGTGAGTACAATAATTAGGCGGAACAAAAAGGCGATATCTCGAAGTCTTTCTTGGGCCATGTAACGGCTATATCCAACACCTCGATTTTTATAGGTGCTACGTGAATGTCATGAAAATGCGACTGATTCAGACTTTGATTGTTGCACTGAGCAGTGTCAGCATCGCCTGGGCGTGCCAAGTTCCCGTATTTCGCTATGCCTTGGAGCGATGGAAGCCAGACAGTTACCGCGTTTGTGTTGTGACGCATGGTCCGCTCGACAGCCAGCAAAGTTCTTGGCTTGAGCCCTTAAAAGAGCTTTCTGGAGGTCAATCGCCATTGGAATTGGAGTTGATCGATGTCTCTACTTCAGAAACCATACAAGATCCGATAGTGCAGGATGCAGTAAAGCAAATCCATTCCCAGTCGATGCAACCTCAGATCGTAATCACCTACCCCAAGCGCTCGGCGGTCAGCGGTGTAGCCTATTCCTGCCCGCTCAACCGGGAGAATGTCACGAGTCTGATCGATTCACCAGCCCGAAAAGAAATTGTACGACGTTTGACCTCTGGCGATTCTGCGGTATGGAATCTAGTCCAGTCAGGAGATTCGGAAAAAGCCCGCGTAGCCTTGGAAACTTTACAAAATCAGTTGCAGTCCGAAGAAACAAGACTGAAATTGCCTTCGGCTGATGAACTCGAATTAACAGCTCAACAGTTGGCGGCGGCCAAGATTCAGTTGCGAATAGGTTTTAGTGTGCTGGCCATTGGTCGCGATGATCCTCAGGAGCAATTCCTATTAAATTCTCTGCTCAATAGCGAGCCCGATTTGCATGAGTACTCGGACCAGCCGCTGGCCTTTCCAGTCTTTGGTCGCGGCATCGTGCTTTACGCGTTAGTGGGAAAAGGCATTTCGCCGGAGACGATCAAGACAGCCAGTTCGTTTATTGTGGGACCGTGTTCGTGCCAGGTCAAAGAGCAGAATCCAGGATTTGATCTGTTGCTAAGTCACGATTGGGATGGTGCGGTGGGCAAGCAATTGATCAGCTCGGCGTCCGCCCAAGAAACCACTGATTCACCGCCTCGACTTTTGACCATCCCTTCTGGTAAAAAGAAAAATTGAATAAAACTCTGTTTCGCGTGAGCCATCCATGGACAACCGTCGACTGACTTTGCTCGTTCTACTTCTGTGTGCTCTTGGCAGGCTGGGCCAAGGTGACGATGGCCTGAAAGCCAGCGAAGATTGGCCTATGTGGAGATACGATGCGCAGCGCTCGGCAGCCTCGCCAAATCTGGTCCCTGAAAAGTTGCAGTTACTGTGGAAGCTATCACTGCCCCCACGTACGCCGGTCTGGGATGATCCGCTGAATCAGGATTTGATGAGCTACGATAGTCAACTGGAGCCGATCGTGCTGGCAGGCCGCTTGATGATTGGCCTGAACGATAGGGATCAGTTAGTTGCTTTAGACGCGCAGTCGGGGCAATTGCTTTGGCGCTTCTTCGCTGAAGCTCCCATACGATTGCCGCCGGTTGGCTGGCGAGATCGTGTCTTTGTATGTAGCGACGATGGCTTCTTGTATTGCTTGCAGGCAGATAGCGGTAAGGAGTTGTGGCGATTCAGCAAAGCCCCCAGCCAACAGCATGCCATTGGCAATCGTCGGATTACGTCGGCATGGCCAGCCCGAGGCGGCCCAGTGGTGCGTGACGGTACAGTTTACTTTGCTGCCAGTATTTGGCCCTTTATGGGCACATTCATCCATGCGTTGGATGCAGAAACTGGGCAGGTTCAATGGACCAACGACAGCACGGGGTCTCAATACATTAAACAGCCTCACAGTGCGCCCTCGTTTGCTGGAGTCGCACCTCAGGGCGCGCTGGTGGCGACGCAAGATCATTTGATTGTACCCGGCGGACGTAGCGTCCCAGCAGTATTTGAGCGTCACAACGGTCGTCTAAGATATTTCGAAATCGATGCGGGCGGTAAAGGTACCGGTGGATCCTTTGTAGCCGTAGACCAAGTTCACTTCTATGTGCATACGCGAGGCCAGGGTACTCGTGCATTCAATGTGGCAACTGGACTGAAGACCGCATTCATGCCCAACCAGCCTGTGATCTGGAGTAACTATTTGTTTTCTGCGGAAAGCGATGGTGATCAACCCTGCGTTCGCGCCTACCAGGCGAACATCGAAAGTGATAAATCGCGGGAGCCAGTTTGGAAGTTGGACGTTGACGGACGTGACGACTTGATCGTCGCCGGGAATCATCTGGTCGCTGCCGGTGGCGGGCAACTTTCGGTGATACAGTTACCCAGCCCGCAGGAAGCGGTGCTAGTCGGTGGCGAAGTGGTCCAGCAGATTTCAATCCCAGAAAAGATAGCTCGACTACTGGTCGCCGATCGCAAGCTATTTGTCGTCACTAAGACGGGCGACCTGCATGTGTTTGGCTCAGCGCCAGAACCAGCCTCCCAACAAGGGAACTCGAATCAGGCAGCGGTCAAGGAAGTCAACTTGACGAGTAATACAGAAATCAGTCATACCGCAGCCGACCCAGTAGCTATCGAGCAAATAAAGAGATTACTTAGCTTCGGTCAAGCTGAAGGTTATGCATTTTGGTATGGCAACTGTGAGCCATCGCTGCTAACCGCTTGGTCTGAACTAAGCCCGTTTGTTCAGTTGGCCATCGTCGATTCCGATTTGCAGCGAGTGGATGCGGCGCGGCACCATGTTGACAGCTTAGGCGCTTACGGTTCAAAGATTACGGTTCACCATGCCGAACCTACTACCTTTCGTCCTCCGCAGTGCGTTGCCAACATGATCTTTGTATCTGCTCAGTTGGCAGCGACGGCGGAAGTTGCGGATCTGCAAGCCATCTATCAAGCGGTCAGACCCTATGGAGGTTCGATGCTTGTGTTGTCCGATGATGCCACGAAAAGTGCGGTGAGCGAAAGGTTGAGCAAAGCGAAACTTGAGAATGCGACGATTAGCAATCAAGTTGAGGCACTAATCGCAAGGCGCGAGGGTCCGCTGCCCGGTTCCGCCTCATGGAATCACCAGCATGGGGACATTGCTAATTCGGTCAAGAGTAACGATAGTCGCGTCAAGTTGCCGCTGGGTATACTTTGGTTTGGTGGTGTCAGCAATACAGATGTACTACCTAGGCACGGACATGGGCCAAGTCAGCAGGTTGTCAGTGGACGATTGATCCTGCAGGGACATACTAGCTTGAGCGCTCGAGACGTTTATACGGGACGACTGCTATGGCATCGCGATTTTGGTGACTTGGGTACATTCGATGTCTATTTTGATGCAACCTATGAAAACACTCCGTTGGATCCCAAGTACAACCAAGTTCACATACCAGGTGCCAACGCGCGAGGTACCAATTATGTAGTCACACAGGACCGAGTCTATTTGGTGATTGGCAATCGGTGCAAGATACTTGATGCTTCAAGCGGAGCCGATGTTGGGGAGATCAAGTTGCCTCGAGATGCCACCGGAAATGACCCCGAGTGGGGTTTCATCGGTGTTTATCGCGACGTCCTTTTGGGCGGAGTAGGCTTTGCGAAATACAAGGAGCGACACAGCTTAGAATTCGACAGCGACAAATTGCTGAAAGGAAGCAAAGCTGGGTTTAGTTCGAAAAGTCTGGACCGCGCAGCCAGTCGCGCTCTAGTTGGCTTTGACATCAATACGGGCAAGCAGTTGTGGCAAGTCGAAGCGACCTGCAGCTTTTGGCACAACGGAATTGTGGCTGGAGGCAATCGAATTTATTGCCTGGATCGTCATCCTACCATCGTCGAAGAGGCTCTGAAGCGACGCGGAGTCACTGATCAAGGTGGCAATCGCATCCTGTCGATCGATTATCGCACCGGTGACACTCTTTGGGAGATAAGTGAAAATATTTTTGGCACTTGGTTAGGGTATTCAGAACAGTATGATCTGTTGCTGCAGGCGGGAGCCAGAGCCAGTGATCGATTGGTTGACGAGGCTGGCAAAGGCATGCGGGTTTATCACGCTGTTGATGGTTCGCTGAAATGGGCACAGGACGACCTAGCCTACAACGGTCCATGTATCCTGCACAATCAATGGATCATTACCAACACCAATGCCTACTCCAAGTCCGCCGGTGCCTTCGACATTCGTGATGGCCAGCAGCGGATGACAAGGAACCCGCTGACGGGGCAGAGTACGCCTTGGCAAATAACACGGACCTACGGGTGCAACAAAATCATCGCAAGCGAAAACCTGCTAACGTTTCGTTCTGGTGCGGCCGGTTACTACGATCTTCTACCCGAAGATGGGACAGGTAACTTAGGTGGCTTCAAATCAGGATGCACGTCTAACTTAATTGTAGCCGATGGTGTGCTGAGCGCTCCCGATTACACCCGAACTTGCAGTTGCGCTTATCAAAACCAAACTTCTTTGGGATTAATTCATTTTCCAGACATGGATACCTGGACTATCAATCTAACTGCCACCACTACACCGCCCGATGTGATGATCGATTCGATAGGAGTCAACCTGGGTGCGCCTGGCGATCGTCGCGACGAACATGGAACACTGTGGGTTGAATATCCCAATGTAGCAGGAGATCCACAGCCCATTTCAGTGTCTTTGAATCAAGGCGCTCAATTATTTCAGCAGCACTCTTCCACATTTGCCGAAAGCCCGCTCCCCTGGGTGTTCGCATCCGGCGCTACCAACGTCAGTGAAGTACGGGTCCGCATGATAACACAAATACCTGAAGCGGCCCAAGAAACGTCTGGCAAATCATCGAGTGAAGATGGTGAGCCGGTGAACGAAGGAGCCAGTGATGACAAAGTCCAAGCCGAAGTTCCAGCAGAAGTCGTTCAAAGGGAGTCTCATTCGAATTCCGTTTACGATGTTGAACTTTTCTTTGGTCTACCGGAACAGTTAAAGACCGGTGAGGCACACATTTTTGACGTGTCGATCGTGGGCAGTCAAACATCTCAAACGATCAACCTAGGCAACCTTGGGCCGCTTGCACGGAGTCAGTCGGAAGGCCATGGCGAGGCCACAGGTCTTTTTGCCACTTGCAAGTTCTCGGCTGTCGAAGTTCAGAATCAGGAACTGGTAATTCAGTTGAAATCCCAACAAGGCACTGTCACGCTTAGCGGTATCCGCATTCTCCGAACCGCTCGGTAATGCGAACGGTATTTAAAATAATACCAGCCCGAAGCGCCAGTTTTGAAGTTGCGCTATTTCCGCAAAAATCGTAC
>DAIRSD010000273.1:0-6418 GCA_036804625.1 Aureliella sp.
GGCATTGCCGTCGGGCGTTCCAGTTCCAATCCGCAACGCGACCGAACCGACCCCCACGCCGCATATGAAGCAGCCGGCCCGGGTGAGGATCTCCATGCACCGGTATTGCGTCTTTTAGGAGACGAATATCAAAGCGAACTTATCACTCCCATTGGGCGTCCTATGAAGCTGAGCCAAGGTACTCCAATCAAAGAGCTGCTCCAGTCGTAGGAAGAGCAGAATTCTTGAGTACCAGTTCAAATTTCGTATCTTAGTCGTCTTTACGAGCCATATTTTTTTGACAACTGAGGCGATCAGCCTAAAAATCACCGCTCCCCGACCGCGACAAAATAGATATACTGTGTCGGTTTCGTAACTCAATCTCACACAAATAAATTATGAGCATTCAAGTCTACATTAGCGGTCGACTGGTTCCCAAAGAGCAGGCCGTTGTTAGCGTCTTTGATCATGGCCTGTTGTATGGCGATGGCGTATTTGAGGGCATGCGGATCTACTCTGGCAAAGTTTTTCGGCTCAGAGAACACCTGGATCGATTGTGGAATTCGGCTCGAGCCATCCGGCTGGAAGTGCCTGGTACTAAGGATCAGATGGCAGAAGCTGTCAACCGAACTGTTGCCGCTAACGAATTGACTGACGGATACGTTCGACTGGTGATCACGCGAGGATCAGGCACGTTGGGCCTGGACCCCAATCGTTGTTCCAACCCCCAGGTAATCATCATAGCAGACCAAATCGCCTTGTATCCTCGGGAAGACTACGATCAAGGACTTCGTATCGTCACGGCAGCCACGATTCGCAATCACCCGGCTGCACTAAATCCGCGTATCAAGTCGTTGAATTACTTGAATAACATCCTGGCTAAAGTGGAGGGATTGCAGGCAGGTTGCAAGGAAGCTTTGATGCTCAATCACAAGGGTGAAGTGGCTGAGTGTACGGGTGACAACATCTTCATCGTGCGTGGAGGCCATGTGTTTACGCCACCCAATGATGCTGGCATCTTGGAAGGAATTACTCGAGGCGTCGTCCTGGAGTTGGCCTCTAAACTGAATATCCGCGCTTCTGAAACTCCAATCACTCGACATGACATTTTTGTCGCCGACGAATGTTTTTTAACGGGCAGCGCCGCAGAGGTGATTCCGGTAATCGAGCTGGATGGAAGAAAGATTGGAAGCGGCAAACCTGGTCCGGTCACACAGCAGTTGTTGGCCGCCTTTCATGACGAGGTACGTAGCTAGAGATTCTTTTCTGTGGGTGGTTGTAGACGCGATTCAGCGAGACTGAACTGATGACTGATTCTGCCGCACCAGACGATTTGGCCAACTACTGCCCCAAGCACCGGCCTCGGTTGATCACAGCGGCCAGCCTGTTTGATGGGCACGATGCCAGCATCAATATCATGCGCCGCATCTTGCAAAGCATGGGTGCCGAGGTGATCCACTTGGGACATAACCGCTCGGTAGACCAGATCGTCACGGCAGCCCTGGATGAAGACGTTCATGGGATTGCCGTGTCTAGTTATCAGGGCGGACACAATGAATTTTTTCAGTACATGGTCGACTTGCTTCGCCAACGCGACGGGTCAGAAATCAAGATATTTGGCGGCGGTGGAGGTGTGATACTGCCATGCGAAATTGATTCGTTGCAGAGCTACGGAGTGACACGTATTTTTTCGCCTCAGGACGGTCAGCGGATGGGGCTGCAAGGCATGATCGGTTGGATACTAGCAGCCTGTGATCACGATTGGAGCGGACGTCCCGCACAGTCGCTGGACGCATTGGAACATTCTGATTTGACAAAGCGCTGGCGATCCCTGTCACGAATGATCACAGCGATTGAGGACGGTAGCTGTGAAGCCGACCTTCTTCAGGCAATGCGCAACAAGGCGGCAGGTCAGCAGGTGCCGGTACTGGGTATTACAGGTACAGGGGGAGCTGGCAAGAGTTCCCTGACAGACGAACTGATTCGCCGCTTGCGCTTGGATCAAGGCGACCAACACCGCATTGCCGTGATCTCGATCGATCCAACGCGCCGTCGCAGCGGTGGCGCGCTGTTGGGAGATCGAATTCGAATGAATGCGATTGGACCCTGGCCGCAGCTAGCTCAGCAGTTCGTTGGAGATCCAGAAAAGCCTTCAATCAAGCTGCAAGAGGCGAATCGAATTTACATGCGATCGCTGGCGACGCGTCAAGCTGGAACTGAAGTCAGCGCGGCTCTTGCAGACACGATCGCAGCTTGCAAATGCGCGGGCTTTGATCTGGTTCTTGTTGAGACATCAGGGATTGGGCAAGGGGACGCAGCCATCGTTTCGCATGTGGACCTGAGCCTGTATGTGATGACGCCCGAGTACGGTGCCGCTAGTCAGCTTGAAAAAATCGATATGTTGGACTTGGCTGACTTAGTGGCCATCAACAAATTCGATCGTTTGGGTGCTGCCGATGCTCTGCGCGATGTTGGTAAGCAAGTGCAACGGAATCGAAATTGGTTTGATCGATCGGTAGAGCAGATGCCAGTCTTTGGCACAACGGCTTCGCGATTTAATGACGATGGTGTCACGGCACTCTACTTTTCACTTCTGCCCAGACTTGGTCAGTTTGGGCTGAAGATTGGTCCATCGCGACTGCCCGCAGTCTCAACCAGACACTCCACGGATCAAACCCGAATCGTTCCGCCGGATCGTAATCGATATCTGGCTGAGATTTCGCACACAATCCGACAATATAAGCAGCGAGCCCACCAGCAATCCCTCTTGGCTACGCAGCGCCAGCAGTTGACGGCGGCGGCACAGATGCTGGTGACCGAGTGTGGCCAGACGAATGATTCTTTACAGGAGCTGATTCGCATCCGTCAGCAAAGCCTAGATGGCGAAAGCCAGCGGTTGCTGGAAAGCTGGCAGCCGTTGCAAGACAGCTACAGCGGTCAGCAGCAGGTCGTCAAGATCCGCGATCAAGAGGTTCGCACTCAACTTACTCACCGGACGTTGTCTGGCAACTTGATTCCGCGCATTGCGTTGCCCAAGTTTCAAGATCATGGCGACCAGTTGCGGTGGCTGATGCTAGAGAATGTACCGGGCGCGTTTCCATATACTGCGGGGGTGTTTCCCTTCAAACGCCCGGACGAAGAACCCACTCGAATGTTTGCGGGTGAAGGCGATGCGTTTCGTACCAATCGCCGCTTCAAGATGCTGTCTGCCAGCATGCCAGCCAAGCGATTATCCACGGCGTTTGACAGCGTGACGTTGTACGGAAACAATCCAGATCTACGTCCCGACATTTATGGAAAGGTGGGCAACAGCGGAGTGTCCATTGCTACGTTGGACGACATGCGCGCCCTGTATGATGGCTTTGATTTGACAGCTCCCACAACCAGCGTCAGCATGACGATCAATGGTCCCGCACCCACCATCTTGGCTATGTTTCTTAACACGGCCATCGATCAAAATGTCGAGAAATTTGTTAGTCAACATGGGCGACAGGCCGATGCTCAGGAGATCGCTAAGTTACGCGCTTGGACGCTGGAAAACATTCGCGGGACGGTGCAGGCAGATATTTTGAAGGAGGATCAAGGGCAAAACACCTGCATCTTTTCGACCGAATTTTCGCTGAAAGTCATGGGCGACATCCAGCAATATTTTGTTCAGCACAATGTTCGCAATTTCTACTCCGTCAGCATCAGCGGTTATCACATAGCTGAAGCCGGGGCAAATCCCATCAGTCAGTTGGCATTCACCTTGGCCAACGGATTCACCTACGTGGAAGCCTATCTGGCTCGTGGCATGCACATTGATGACTTTGCTCCCAATCTGAGCTTCTTCTTTAGCAATGGCATGGACCCCGAATATACCGTCATGGGCCGAGTGGCTCGCCGAATTTGGGCGGTGGCCATGCGGGATCGGTATGGAGCCAATGCGCGCAGTCAAAAGCTGAAGTACCATTGCCAGACAAGCGGACGCAGTCTGCATGCTCAGGAAATCGCCTTTAACGATATACGAACGACTCTGCAAGCACTGATCGCCACCTACGATCACGCAAATAGCTTGCACACCAACGCCTACGACGAGGCTATAACGACGCCTACCGAGGAGAGCGTGCGCCGCGCCATGGCGATTCAGTTGATTATCAATCGTGAATGGGGACTGGCCAAAAACGAAAACTCGAATCAAGGCAGTTTTGTGATCGAGCAACTGACGGAACTGGTCGAGGAGGCCGTGCTGAAGGAATTTGAAGCCATCAGTAGCCGTGGTGGCGTTCTTGGAGCCATGGAGCTTGGTTACCAACGCAGCCGTATCCAAGAAGAGTCGTTGCACTACGAACATCTAAAGCATACTGGAGAACTGCCGATTGTTGGCGTCAATACCTTTCGCAATCCGGCCCAGGAGGACGCGCCACAGACTATTGAGTTAGCGCGATCGAGCGAAGAGGAAAAACGCAGCCAGTTACGTCGCCTAGAAGAATTTCACACCACTCATGCAGACGATGCGCCACAGATGCTCGAACGACTGCAGCAGGCGGTGATCGATCGTCAAAACGTTTTTGCCGTATTGATGGTAGAGGTTCGATGTTGTTCACTAGGGCAAATCACGGAAGCCTTGTTTTCAGTGGGTGGGCAATACCGCCGTAGTATGTAAAAGCGATTGGATTAAGCACGCTTTATTTTTCGGCTTGGTTTGTTTGGATGGTATCAGATACCGTGACTACTCCTGAGCCGAGTGAACCATTTCGATGACTCGCATGTTCATCCACTTGCCCTGGACAAAGCGCAGGAAGTAGATGATCCCCAAAGCCCAACCCCAGCCGACGATGATCGCCCAGCAACCGTAAATTCCAAGCTGCAAGACTTCGACGGCTGTCCAGCTTAAGACGGCCAGGCAACCACCCATCAGAAGGCTGACCCCCAGAACAAATCGCGTGTCCCCGGCACCCTTGATGGCGCTGACGAAGATCGTCAGTGAGGCATCCAAGAGATTGTAGGCCGCCACGAATTGTAGCAGCGTGACCGCCAGCTTACCCACATCGCTTGACAGGCCGCCAGGGTGATCCGATCCAGCAAAAAACCAAAATAGAAACCAAGAAGGTGTCAACACGTACAGTGCGCTGATAATGGCCATGTAGAACATGCCGATCATTAGCGAATTCCAACCAGCGCGCGATGCAAGTTTCGGGTTATTTTCTCCCAAGTGTTGCCCGACCAAAATACCTGCGCCCATGCCAAATCCCCAAATTGGCATAAACGCCAGAGTGGAAATACTGAACGCCATCGACGTGGCTTCAGCCTCCACGCTGCCTAAACGCCCGACCATGACAACAAACGTGGAGAATCCTACAACGTCCAGCAACATCTGCAATCCGCTCGGTCCACCATAGTACCACAAGCTTGAGAACTGCTTGTAATTCAATCGCCAACCCAAACCGGTTCCGAACTCTATACGATGTTGCGATTGAAGCATCAGTATCACGTAGACCAAAGCCTTAAGCCATAGTGACACCGCTGTCGCATAGCCAGCTCCTGCCACTCCCGCAGCGGGAAATCCCCAGTGACCAAAAATCCAGGCATAATCCAGTCCGACATTCAGCAATGCAAACGCACTATCTACCAACATTACAATTCGCGTTTTGCCTCGGCCACTGTAGAACGCAGCGGCAGCTTGAGAAATCAACATGCCGCCAGCACCCCAATTGAGCGCTCGGAAGTAGCTAACCTCTTCGGCTTGAATTGCAGGCGCGTGCCCTCCCAGTTGAAACAGCCAAGGTGCCAGAGGGTTAAAGGCTAAAATGAATGGACTAACGAGAAGTGCTACCCAAATCGCTTGCCAGACAATCGACCCGATCTTATCGTTTTGGCGATCACCAAAATATTGCGAAACAAAAGCATTAGCATAAGCACATATCCCTAGCGGCAAACACAGTAGCACGAACCAAACTGTGGATGCTGCGAAGGCAGCCGACATAGCTTCTCCAGACAACCACTTCAGGAAGATGCGATCGACAAAGGTCATGACGGTCCACGACAGACTGGAAATGACCAGCGGCAATGACACCAGCATCACCTCACGACCACCAGCCGGCTTGGTCCACCAGTTACCAGCGGTAGCAGTTGAAGCTTCAGGGCTTCCCATCGATTGTATCTCCGTAATCTTTCAAGTGGCGATCGCAGCAGTGCGTTTAGTCGGGGATTGGGAAGCCTATCCTAGCTAATCAGTTCGATACATAAGACCCGCTTACCGTTGTTGTGGTTCACTCAATGTAGCAGGTACGCTCCATTTGCCGTCCGCAAAAGTCAAAATCTTACCGTTCTTTCAAATTCGCAAAAATCTCGACAACCTGTAGGCCGAGCGTCAGAGAGAGGTGATAAAACTTTGTGTTTTGGTCTATTGCTCGCGTTCCCGAGTATCAAAACCGGCTAAGGAGCCTGGCATCTTAGG
>DAIRSD010000274.1:0-6417 GCA_036804625.1 Aureliella sp.
ACTCTGACATTTCGCCTATCTGTTATTATTGATAGATTCTAACACTAATTCTACAGGCGAAAGCTACAGGAGTTGCCCAATTGTTACCCTCAAACGCCAGCAAAAAGCGCATAATCGGTATCGACGAAGCGGGTTACGGGCCCAACCTGGGGCCACTGCTGATCGGAGCGTCGGCCTGGCGAGTTCCCAGACACATGTCGGACACTCAGTTAACTGGGTTGCTGAATGGCACATTTCGCCCCGCCGCCTGGAGTCAGAATTGTCAGCATGTTCCCCTGGGGGACTCAAAAAAACTCTATCATTCCGGCGGCGGCTTGTCGACTCTGGAAGCGGGTCTGCTGGCCATGCTTTGGCTTTTGGGCCGCACACCAGGCAATGTCGAGCAATTGCTCCTACAAGTTGCACCCCCTAAATCAAGGGGAATCGATCTTTCCAGTCAGGCTGCTACTCCTTGGTATGACGACCTGGATCGATTGCCAGTTCCAAGCAAACGGGCACTCTCGGATGCTGAGATCGACCGATTGTGCCAACTGGCAAGGGGAGCCCTGCATGAGCACGACATCGAACTAATCGACGTGAGTGCACAAGTGATTACTGAATCGCATTTCAATCATCAAGTTGCCCGCTGGGGCTCCAAGGGTCTGGTGCTTTCACAACAGTCTTTAGTACTAGCTGAACAAACCATGTCTATCCATCCTGGCGAAGCGACAGAAATTTACTGTGATCGCCAAGGCGGCCGCAAGAACTACCTTCCTCTGTTGTTGCAGTGGAAACCTGACGCATGGTTCTCAGAGACAGCAGCTAGCAATCATCGCTGTAGCTACCATGCGACTTCGGCCCCGTTAGAAATCCATTTTACAGTTGGCGGTGACACCTTTCCGCCAACCGCATTGGCTTCGATGGTCGCTAAATACCTCCGCGAACGATTGATGGAATCCTTCAATCTATTCTGGCAACAGCATCTACCCGATCTGAAACCCACGGCAGGCTACCCGGTAGATGCAGTGCGTTTTCGCGATCAGATCCAGCAGGAAGCTATTCGGCAATCCTTGCCTGCCGAATGTTGGTGGCGCTGTCGCTAGCACCTATCGTTCCTTCAAGTCCTTCCTGTTCGCTTAGGAGCTGTTCGCTAATAAAATTCCGAGCTTGCCGTCAGCCGGAGTGCGTTAGCACTCGGTTTTTCTGGCAACCGGACGCTAACGCGATTGCGGCTGATTAAGGCGAGGGGCAGAAATGTAGCTACCGTCGCCAGACGGTGGTTATCGACCAAGTCCACCGTACACCGTCTGGCGACGGTAGCTACGGTAAATATTCAACTGCCACTCGCCTAAGCAACTTGCTTGCGAACGTTTACCTAGTTCCGATTCTGAAGGCTTAGTGTCCCGGGACGTTCCAGCCGACGGTCGGTTATGCTGGGAAGTTGTTGCCATTGGGCGATCATCATCAGCGGATCTTGCGGATTCATTTGTCCACGGCTTGGAAACTTAGCATTGTCCGATATGAGAGGCTCCCCTTCACCGCCGCCACTTTGGGTAGGCGTGTTTAGAAAGTTGATCACCAGCAAGGCATCCAAGGCGGTAACGCGCAGGTCGTCATTAGTATCAACATAGGGTGGCGCAGTCGCATTCGAATCGAGCAGATTGCTGGGTTGTCCGCTGTTCAAGTAGTTGATAATCTGCAGAGCGTCAAACGCTGTCACCCGACCGTCCATACTCACATCTAAATGGTTTTGTGGATTCCGCCAGCGACTATTGCGTATGTTGACGGTCACGGTCGCTTGACTGGAGTACTGTCCAAAATAAACTTCCGCAACCACATACTTGAACTGAACCTGCCCAACAAAGTTGTCGGCAGGAACATAGCGTATCCGACCGTCCGAAAGAACCTCAGCAGTACCAATAGATGGACTTTCCACAATTTGCACCGAAGCAGTATCCATGCCTCCTCCGCTATCCACATCGTTGCTCAGTACATCTATCGTCACAGCTTCGTTCTTCAGAGTGTGCGCAGTGTCTGCACTGGCCAATGGTGCCGTGGCGACCTTGATGTCGATTACGGATTGGCTTGATGTGTTGCCTGCAATGTCGGAAAGAAGTACTGCAAACGAATGATCGCCCCCTTGATCTGCACCCGGTGTCCACTGCACCATGCCCGTGCTACCAGCGATCGTCATTCCGTCTAACGCATTTTGCAAGGCGTAGCGCAACCCTTGATCCTCTTCAGAGTGACTCAGGTTCAATTCAAAAGCGAGGCCAGCAGCAATGATGGCTGGAAAGACTCCAGAGGCCAGCGGCAATGGCGCGGCATGGTCCAGCACGACATTCACGGGAGCGGAAGTAGCGATTCGTCCATCAACGTTTCGCCGAGCAACAAAAGCTACGGAGCCCTGTCCAATAGCCGCCGCTGATGGAACGACCACTTGAGCGGTCAGACCGGTTGCCGTCGTGGAACCCACCACTTGGTCACCGACTAGTATCTCGACCGTGGCACCTGAACGGACACTTGTTACCGTAAAAGTCAGCTCACTGGCATTGGTAATGCGATCCGAATTGCTGACCCCTGAATCACTCGCGGAACCAAGCTTTAGATCGATCGGTGGCAAATCGACCTGGACTTTGACAACCTGAGTGTCCCATATTTCACTGGTGTTAGCCGGTTCGTTCTGTCGCACTCCAACTAGAAATTCTAGTTCGCCCACGAAGCCCGGTGGTGCGATAAAGTTGACCACGCCTGTGCTTGAGTTGACCGTCAGATCAAATTCCACTTCCCCCAAAGGCAATCCATCATAAAACGGAGTGTTAGATTCCTTGTCCTGACTGGTTAAGGTATAGCTCAGCGGAACGCCGGCGGTTGCCTGTAACGTGGGAATATCATTCAAAAACGGTCGGCCGTTTGCCACATCTGCTACGACGGTCGCCACAAACATACGACTGGATTGATTGCCTTGGCCGTCCGAGACTGTAACTGTAATTTCCGACGTTCCACCGGCCGCGCCTAATGACCGTAGTAGCAGCATCGCATTCTCGGCATCTTCGAACACGGACACATCTCGCATGATCACCGGATTTACCGGACGGTCTCCAGCCGCAGTGGCTGTTTGGCTGATCGCTTGACGCACTTCGTTGCCTTCAACCAACTGGCCAAAGACCGAATGATTAAAGTCCAGGTGCCTTGTGGGGCCAGCCGTGATGAAGAACTGGGAATTGTTGGTATCATCTCCTGCCTTAGCGTACGAGAGCACACCGGCGCGATTGTGCTGGAGATCAAGATGGTATTGGTCGTTGAACACAGGCAATGTTGAGCCGCTTGTGCCGGTCCCTGTCGGGTCACCACCTTGAATCATGAAATTGCTGATAATCCGATGGAAAATAATGCCGTCGTAGAAATTACTTTGTGCCAACTGGATCACTTGGCCTGCTGCACGCGGAGCCTTGTCCTCGAACAGCTCAAAGACCATGTCGCCAAAGTCGGTCTTGATCTGCAAGCTGCGATTGTTTGTCAGCACTGAGGCTGCGATCACGCTTGGATTGCTTGACGCCACCGACACAGTTAGCGGTCGACCGGTTGGACTATATGCGTCGATAGGGACATGTAATGGCGAGCCGATGCCCACATTTGTGTTGTTCAGTTGCGACAGATAGGGCGTCTCAGAAGTCGGGATCGCTACACCGCTACGCAGGCTGATCGTGGCCAGGCTTTGGACTCCTTCCAATCGACTGCCGTCAGGAAAAACCCAAGTTGGGTAAGCGGTAATGTTGTTCTGACTGGCTGTCTGATTGGGCGATCGATTGGGGTTGGTTACGTTGACAAATGGTAGATACTTTGCACCATCCTGAAAAAGTTGCCGCTGGTCCGTGGTGCCTGAGTGCCAGTCAGCTCCGAACAACACCGTCGTGGTCGCGGCCAACGCCTTGGCGAACCCAACCAGATCGTCAGCCGGCTCGCCTTCTGCCGTCAAACCATAGTCACCACGCATCGGCAACGATTCAGAAAATGCGGCAGCATTGGCCACTGAACCTGTCGAACTGACGAACACATTAGAACCGTCAGCAGTCGACGCAGGTTGCTCGACAAAAAGTTGTGGTGTTGGAGCAGCAAATAGATCCATTGCCATCAGGCAACGAGTCTCCAGCGCCTCAACAGAAAACGCACGTCGTCTCGAAGCTGGACTTGGACGTTTTTGCTTTGGCAACAAACTCTTCAGCCTGCGAAATGCGGCGAGCATTCTTTGCCCTCAAATTGCAGAAGCGGGTTCACTCAACGTTCAGCGATCGGGAAATTTCCTTTCCAACAGTATGATCAGATATCTGCAAAAAAACTATCCACTAGCTCTGACTGGCTGCATGCTCCCTTACTCTTGCTGCTCAGCAAGGCCACCACGTCATCATCCTGATCTAACGAGGACTCAGATTCTGCCAGACTATCCGACATAGTCGCTACAATCGGACCGACCGGAACCTGCCCAATGGAAGCGACTGAACTGATGGCCAAAGATTTTGGACTCAAGTTGCTTACCAACGGTTGTGTCAGATGACTACCATAACTGGCTGCGAGCGAAGCTGCGTTATCACCAGTTTGACTGGTAACAAACAGCGGTGCCGAAGTTACCGATGGAGCGCTAGTAGCCACTACCTGACTAGATGAAGCTTCACCTTCCGCCCCACCACCGCTAGAACGATCATTTAAGTAGTTGATGACCAGCAAAGAGTCTAACGCGGTCACACGTTCATCGCCATTAACATCCAAAAATGGGGGAGGAACAAGATCGGATTCCGCCAACAAGCTTGATTGCCCAGAATTGAGGTAGTTGATAATTGCCAAAGCGTCAACAGCAGAAATTCGTCCGTCCGCGTTTACATCCAAGTTCGCAGAAGCGTTCTGCCAGCGGCTGCGAGCAACTCGGATCGTAACCTGAGCTTCGTTGGATACATTTCCGGTATTATCGGCTACTTGATAACGAAAAGCTGCGGTACCAAAAAAACCTTCCGGAGGAACGAACTTAATGGTGCCATCACTCAAGATTTCCGTAGTACCTACATTAATCGCTGAAACGATTTGAACAGAAGCGGGATTCAATGATCCAGCAGAGTCTGGATCTAAGTCGTTTTCCAGCACCTGGATAATTATCACCTGATCTTTATAAGAACTGACATTGTCATCGAATGCGAGAGGAGGTTGGTTAATTTCAATCGTTACCGTCGCCTCATTGGAACGATTTCCTGCAAGGTCAGCTATGGTGTAGCTGAAGGTCTCTGTTCCAACAAACCCATGGGAGCCCGAGTAGCGAACTAATCCATTGTTTAAAACTGCTAGAGAACCAAAAGTAGGAAGTCGTACAATTCGAATCGACGCAGAATCGATCAAGCTGTCAACATCTTGGTCATTACTTAACACTGGCAAATCTCTGGTCTGGCCTGGACCCATCACAAAGCTATCGGGGACCGCCGTAGGAGCATCATCGACTCCGGTGACTGTAATTGTTACTGTTGCAAGCGAGCTGACTGCACCAGCTTCATCGCGAACGCGATAGGTAAAAAGGTCAGTCACAAATTGGCCTGTCGAAAGTTGCTTAATCGTGGTCACCTCTATCGGATCGTAGGAAAACGATCCATCTACCAGCAAATTGATCTTAGCTCCCAGGGAACTTTCGACCAAACCAGGAACTACGCTAATACGATCCAGGGGCAGATCCACATCTTGAGCGTTCTGCAATAAACCTGGTCCAGTGACGTTCAGGACGCTATTCTCATCAACAGTAAAGCTATGGCGACTTGCAACCGGAACATCGTTGATGGGACGAAGATGGATCGTTAGCGTCATTGGTTGCGATCGATTGCGATTGGGCTCGGACTCAGGTCCATTATCAATGGCTATTACTGAAACCAGTGCTGTTCCAAAAGCATTTGGTGATGTGGTGAAACTGAGTACCCCAGAACCGCTAATTGTTGGCTGTGATGAGAACAATTCGGGTCGATCTGCCGTCAAATCGAATCGTACGATTTGTGTGTTTTCATCTAGTGCTCGTTGTGGCGTGGCTAACAATCCGGCGGCGGCAGCAATGTTGTTGGCCCAGGGCTGAGAGTACAAGCCACTGTCTTCATCTACGACTAGTTCTGGTATTCCACCGGTAAATACGGGAGGATCGTTGACAGGCGCGACGCTAAGAGTAACAGTCCGCACTGCAGAGGTATTTCTGTTTAGTCCACCCGTCGGTCCATCATCTTCCGCAAGAACTCGAATTACAACATCTCCGTTTACGTCAGGAGCGGTTTGGAAACTCAATCTCCCGCTGGGCGAAATCGAGGGCAGTCCGTCTGAAGTGAAAAAATCCAGTCTTTCGGCAGTGACGTTGAAAACTACCTTCTGAACGGGCAGTTCATCTTCGGCGGTCAGGGGTCCTGGCAGGAAATTGGTCAC
>DAIRSD010000275.1:0-6402 GCA_036804625.1 Aureliella sp.
CAGACGGTTTTCAGCCAAGTCCTCCAAGTGGTCGCTGATCAGAATCGTAAGTTCCTCGTAATAGGCCATGCTGGGAAGCAGTTGATTCAGAAGGCATTCTCGCAAGTCGCGGGCAGCTATTCCGCGCGGATCCAGCGACTGAACCACTCGCAGCGCCTCTTCGGCCACTTCGTAGTCTTCCGGTTCATGCTCGGCGGGCAGCAGATCGCGAAAGCTGGTCTTAAAGTAACCGCCATTGCGGGCTTCCAAAGTCGAAATGATCCGCTCGGCAACCTGTTCGACGTTCGAATCGATATCCATTTCGGCCAGTTGGTGAATTAGATAATCGTTTAACGACTCGGGCCGCTCCGTGGCGTTGGCCATCAAATCGTGCTGGCGGTCCTGCGCCTCTTGCATGCGATTGGCGCTGGTACGAAAATCGTCGAAATTTTGCGGCATGTCGTTGTCCATGTTCGCCAGACGTTCAAAGTCATCGGCGTTGGACTGGTCGTCACGCACCACCAATTCCCGTTCGTCTTCCGTCGGACGATTGGGGTCGGCCTCGTCCTCCTGGTCGTCGGCCTGAGGCAATTCCTCCTCCTGCACCTCCAGCATGGGGTTCTCGGTCAGTTCCTGTTCGACTCTTTCTTGAAGGGCCAGCATTGGAAGCTGCAGGATCTCCATCGACTGAATCATCTTGGGTGCCATTTTCTGCGTCTGCAGTTGGCGAGCCTCCATTCCAAATGACATGCGCATGACAGCTCATTCCCTTACGATTCAAATGACAAGCCTAACGATAGACCAAGCGGATCCACTAGCTCAATTCTACCAGTAAAAAGCCGCTTGTGCAGATAAAGTTTTTGAAAGGCACGGAATTTGCTGTCAATGCCCCGAAGGAAGCTTGACAACATCGCACGAGATGCTTTTTCGAGAGCGACCCGTTTGAACGCCGTCAAAGGTTGGCCAGGGGCGGGGGGCGTCGAAAATAGTATAAATAAAACAGGACACTAGAGTTTCTGGCGATCACGCAGAGCATCTGCCAAAATCTCGCGATTGACATACTCAAGCACACTGCCGCTGGTGATACCGCGCGCAAGACGAGTCACCATGACAGGGAACTCGGCTAATAGATTGGTAATGTACAGCGCTGTGCCATCACCTTCTACGGTCGGATTGGTAGCCATGATGATCTCGGCAAAATTGCCTCGTCGCACTCGCTCTATCAGCGGATCGATCGTCAGTTGGTCGGGGCCGATGCCGTCCAGTGGTGCGATGCGCCCAAGTAGCACATGATACATGCCTCGATAGACTCCGGACTGTTCGATAGCCATCAGGTCACGATGTTGTTCAATGATACAAAGGCGATTGTGTTCGCGACCTGAGTTGGAGCAGATGTTGCATAGGGTGTCTTCTGCCAAGTTGTAGCAAACGCTGCAGTAGCGGACATTTTCACGAACCTGCTTGATGGCATCAGCCAGTGCCAGTGCATCTTGCTTGCTGACTCGCAGCAGATGGTAGGCCAATCGCTCGGCCGACTTGCGGCCAATCCCAGGTAATCTTCCCAAGTGATCGATCAAGCTATTGACCGAAGTCGAATTCTCTTGCATCAGTGTTCTTGCGAAAGCGGTAAAGCGATTCCAAGTGAATTGACCAGCGACGGGCCGGTCGCTAACTGCCCAGTATTTCGTTGATCCCTGGCAAATCCATGCCACCGGTTAGTTCTCGCAGCTTGGCCAAGTGCATCTCTTTGATCTTAGCAAGCGCTTGGTTCAGAGCTACTGGAAGCTGCTGCTCAAGCAGGTCTGTATTGCCATGTTGGATTAGTGTCGAGCAGATCGTAAGACGCTTGACTTCGCCAGCTCCGGAGACTTCCACTTCAATCGAGCCTTCGGCTGCGGTTCCCGTAGCCACTTCATTGGCCAGGTCGCTGCGTATGGCTTTGACTCTTTCGGCAATGGATCCGGCGTTCATCATCATCTGGGACAAACCGCTTAGATTCTTAAAACTAAACATGTTCAATTCTCGCAGGCTTAAATTGGTACCACTGGGGTCGCGTCTTCATCATGCCTAATTGGAAGCGGATGTCTTCACTGGGGTCGCAATGGAGGCATTGCCAAAATGAGGCCCTTTTAGGTTCTGTGCAGGGTGGACTTTGACGATTTCAGCATCCAGGAGTTCGCAAATTTTTTTGACTAGCGGATGGCTGGCCACCTCCCGCATCTTGCGGGTTCTTTCCGTTGAAGAGCTAAGAGCCGGCGCTGGGTTCACCGGTGCTGAACCGGGCTGGACCTCCAGGATCAATCGAACTTCACGGCCCAGTTCAGCAGCTAACGCCCGGCTGAGTTCTTTTTTGCGGGCCGGCTGTTCACAGTAGTCTCGCGTTGATTGTGCTCCCGGTGGAAGAATAATTCGCCATGCCGCAGATCCAACCGGATCGACGGCAACCACTAGATTACAGTATTCGGCCACCAACCCCTCGATCTTGCCGGTTGCTCTACGCCAAACTTCCAGCGCCTCCGGCGAATTAAATAATTCGTTGTGCTTGGTTTGTGAATCGTCAGGCGGAGTCACTGGGAAATCGGCTGGCTGAGCAACTGAAGAGGCAAGGGCAGGGGATTGCCCCGTTGCCAGAATCTCCATGACTGCGTCCGTAACGCGCGGCCCAAGAGTGTCTTCGACCTGTGAGTGATGGGTTACAGAACCGGTAGAAGTGACACTAGCCGAATTGCGAAGGCTCTCAGCTAGCGAACTAACGGGCTGGGGGAGCTTTTTTTTTTGAGGATCGGCCGCCGCGCCGCTCGAAGTCAACGCTTCCAGCAATGCAGGGATGGATGCAAGATGCTCCAGTTGGCATATTTGTACCAAAGCAACTTCAAGCAGCGTGGTCGCTGAGATGCTGCTACGCATGCGCACCAGCGTCTCATCTAGAATTTGAATAGCCGACAAAACCGACTGCACTCCCCATGACTGAGCCAGTTGTTGCAACTGGGCATGACCAAACGGGTCGGCAACTTTGAGCACCTCTGGACCACCTCCAATGCCGACCGCCATCAGGTCCCGCAGGTAGTTGAGAAGTTGTTCGGCCAATTGCCCCGAATCGGCACCAAGGGACATCGTTTGATTGGCCGATTGGAATGCAAGTAGAGCATCGCGTTGATACAAAGCCTGGACAATGGCCAGCAGATTTCCTTCGTCGGCGGTGCCCATCAGACTGTGAACTTGGCCCACCGTGATCGTGCCCGTGCAGAAGCTCATCACCTGTTCCAGTAGCGACTGGCTGTCACGCATGGAACCCGCCGCACGACGTGCAAGCAGGGCCAGTGCGTCGGGCTCGATCTGATAGCCCTCTGCGGTAGCGATCTCTTGTAGTCGCTGTTGGATGGCTTCAAATTTCACAGGAACAAAGTCGAATCGCTGGCATCGCGACAGAACGGTAATCGGCAACTTTTCAGGATCGGTGGTGCAGAAGATAAACTTAACGTGCTCGGGAGGTTCCTCGAGTGTCTTCAGTAGAGCGTTGAAAGCCACCCCGGTCAGCATGTGGACTTCGTCGATGATATAGATCTTAAATCGCGCTCTGGCCGGTCGAGCATGCACGTTGGCTCGCAACTGGCGAATTTCATCGACCCCACGGTTGCTGGCACCATCGATTTCAATTACGTCGATGTCCTCGCCAGCATCTACCGCCGAAGAAATTTCCTGTTCCAATTCCGGCGGACTATCATCAGGGATGCTGAGTGCTTTGGCGAAGATACGAGCCGTAGACGTTTTTCCAACTCCCCGAGCCCCGGTAAACAGATAGGCATGACCGACTCGTCCCGAGGCGATAGCCGTCGATAGCGCGCGGGCGACATGTTCCTGACCGATCAATTCGCCGAAGCTCTTGGGTCGATAGCGCCTGGCGACGACCGTGTAGGTTGCTTGGGCTGGTGAAGAGGCGACCGAGTCTTCCACGTCAACGTCCAATCCTAAGGTCTCAGTACTACAGAAGCGATCAGCTCAAGCGATGCGCAGAAAGCCAGCAGGCTGCCCACCAGAGGCTCCCGCACAAGAGTACCCCGCTTATGGCTGCTCCAATTAAGTCCTGACCAGGTTCACGGTTCCCCCTCGCGAGAGCCCCTGCTAGGCAGCGGCATCATTTGCGTGCCCGGGATTCTAACATAGGGTTGCCTATCGAACAGCCCTAGCAACGCCACAGGTGGTACGTTCTGACGTCTATCTTTGGATTTCCAGTTACCTTCGACCTTTAGGACGGTTTCCGCGAGAGCCTCGATTCTCGTTGCGCCGATGGTTTTCGATATTGGCTTCGACCAGCGTAGCGATCGAGTCCTCCCAAGTGGGTATACTTCGGTGGCGATCTCCGATTTCTCGGTCTTCGTCTGCATGCAGTTGCTCGTCCATCGATTCGCGATCCTCTTCATCCGCAAAGGACCCGTAAGATCCAGCCTCCGGCACGGACTCGCGACCGGCCTCTGCCTTGCGCTGGCCGCCACGGCCTCTGCGGCGTCTGCGGCGCGAGCGGCCAGCGGATTCTTCGCCGCTTTCGGATTCGGATCGAAGTTCGGGGCTGGTGTCTTCCGGAAGATCGACCAGGTCCGAATCCGCTTCCGAATCGTAACGGTCGCGACGTGTTCTTTCGTCCGTCGACCGGCTTTCGACACCAAGGCTGTCCTCTGAGTCGATTGACCCCGCCAGTCGCGGATCACGGTTGTCGCCGCTGGTTAGATCGCGGTCTCGATCACGACCTCCACGACGCCGACGACGACGGGACGAACGCCGCTCTGCGGTCGGGAAATCGTCGTCAGAATCTGGATCGCGATCTGCCGCAGGGTGCTCGTAGTCCGCAGAAGCCTGAGCATACGGATTGTCTGGTTGATCTTTCTGAAAACTGTCGTCACGGAAGCCAGACTGTGCGGCGGATGGCTCCAATTCCTGCCTCGTTGGCCTTGCGTCGCTGTCCGAACGATCTCTACGGCCTCCACGGCGACGACGCCTTCTGGATCGTCTTTGCGGCTCGGATGATTCGTCGCTGTCGGTTGCTGAATCGGAAGTGAATCGCAAAGACGAGATATCTTCGGCTTCGGATGACTGACTCGAGGCAGTCGTAGGTTCTGTCACTTCCTCTTCCCAGCCCAGGTCATCGACAACTCGTTTGGGTTTATCCCAGTAGGCAGGATGAGGTTGACCGCCTGAAGTTCCGAACATCTCTTCGAGAGCGGGATTTTCAGATTGCTGCGAACTTGAGGTTCCGAAAAGAGGTGTTGAGGGCGCAGCATCCCCAGATGGTGAAATTTGCTTGGCATGATCTTCGGAGTGAGTTAGTGCCGCTTCACTTTGAGGAATGTTCAGCAAGCTTGACAACATGTCGCCCCAGGATCGTTTTTTACGCTGCGGCGAATCGTCAACGGATTGTTCAGGTTTGGGTTGCGGACTGCTAATGTCTAATTCCTTCTTTTTGGCTGCAGCGGTTTTGTCAACAGTGACAGGGCCGGCGGTCTGGTCAAGGGTTGTTCTTTCAGATTGCTGCGGAGCCTTAGCCGAACTCTCGGCAGGTTTTTTGGGAGGTGATGAAAAACTTGGCGCGCCCAAACGCTCGGCCAACGACTTCCATTTATCACTCATCGACTTACTCTTTTCATTCGGACGCGCGATAGCCTGGCCTTCACCTGAATGGTAGGCCAGTTTGCTAAGTTACTTGGAACACTGCTGGTATCAATTGCCCTGTCGGCCTAATAGTACTCAGCCTGCCGGTGCAAAGTATTTGAAAATCTCATTATAACGTCATGGCGGCCGCTTGGAAGGCAGAGTTCAATGCGCAAGTATCGAGTTGTTTTCCATAACCCGAGTTCTTTCAGCTACAAAATTCGCATGATTACG
This sequence comes from Aureliella sp., assembly GCA_036804625.1. Taxonomy (GTDB): domain Bacteria; phylum Planctomycetota; class Planctomycetia; order Pirellulales; family Pirellulaceae; genus Aureliella. Next base: position 5,857 of record DAIRSD010000275.1, read on the forward strand.
GCGAATCGCCTGTATCAGCCTCTATTCTGGCTGGACAAGGTGTACATAGCTGTCGTAGCGGCGTGGGTCGATGTGACCGTTGGCCACCGCCTCCAGGACGGCACAGCCCACTTCGTGCAGGTGCTGGCAATCGGGGAACCGACAGTGATTGACATAAGGACGAATGTCGCGGAATAGTCCGCTGACCTCCGGTGGCAAGACGTCCCACAACTCCAATTGCCGAATACCAGGCGTGTCGACCAGGTAGCCACCCGAGTCCAGTGGGAGCAGTTCTGCGGTGGTTGTTGTGTGCTTGCCTTTCATATTCTCGCTGCTGACTTCTTGAACGCGCAGGGCCAGCCCTTCCTGAATGGCGTTTAGCAAAGAGCTTTTCCCGACGCCGCTTTGACCCGCCACTACGCTGTGTTTGCCAGCCACGATCTTACGCAATCGGTCAATGGACCAGCCTTGGGTTGCACTGGTCAGCAGTACACGATATCCCAATTGTGAGTAGACTCCGACCAGCGGCTGCAACTTGGCGGGATCAATCAAATCCACTTTGTTGAC
>DAIRSD010000276.1:0-6370 GCA_036804625.1 Aureliella sp.
TTCGTTCCCAGAGGACAGTCGCGTGCTGCTGCAGGCCAGGACACTTAAACACGCAGGCTACCAAGTCACCGTCATTTGCCCCACCGAGCCGGGCTCTACAAAAAAAATAGACTGCGTCGAAGGAATTCCAGTTTACCGCTATCCTGCACCACCTGAGCTAGGTGGTCTTTTGGGATACGCTCTGGAATATGGTTATTCAATCGCCATGCAGTGGATGATTTCCGTGTATCTTTTCATTCGACACGGATTTGACACCATCCACATGCACACGCCTCCAGACATGAATGCCGTCATACCAGCTTTTTTCCAGTGCTTTGGCAAGAAATTCATTTATGATCTACATGATTTGTCCCCGGAACTCTATTCGGCTCAGCGATCTGGCCGTGGCAATCGGCTAGTGAAATGGTTGCTTAGACGCTTCGAATCATTTGCAAGTCGCAGAGCGAACCTTTCCATCGCAACCAATCAGTCTCAGCGTGACATTCAGGTGCGTCGCTGCGGTGTGTCTGCTAAGAAATTTTACGTCGTTCGTAATGGCCCCAACCAAGCTTTTTTAGTAGAGCAAGTCCCGCCACGCGCAGAGTTGGTCTGCCCCAATATGGTCACTCTAGGTTATGTTGGAGTCATGGGAGTTCAAGATGGCGTCGATTATCTAATTCATGCCATGGACGTCCTGGTACACCAACGCAAGCGAACCAATGTACGTGCAGTGCTTGTAGGCAACGGTGCAGCGCTACCCGAACTGAAGCAGTTGACCGCTTCGCTCAACTTGGAAGAGCATGTTATCTTCACCGGAAGAGTTCCTTTCTCGGACGTTCCCGGATATATCGCAGCTTTTGATATCTGCTGCACCCCCGATCCGTGCAATGCCTACAATGACAGTTGTACAACGATCAAAACCATGGAATACATGGCCTTAGGTAAGCCAGTGGTCTGCTTCGAAACCACTGAAAACATGAAGACTGCCGGCGATGCTGCTCTCTACGCCTGCGACAATGATCCTGCCCTGTATGCGATCGCTTTAGAGCGTTTGATTGATGATCGCGATCTACGAAATCGTTTAGGCTCAGTAGGTCGCCAAAAAGTTATCAAGGAATTGGCATGGGAACATCAGGCCAAGAGGCTGTTGCTGGCTTATCAACACCTACACTCATCCAGCGACCCTATTCAAAATGAAAGTTCCCCACAGGGTCAAACAGATCACGGGCAAGCAGAGTGCGGCGCTACTGATCAGGTCAACCGACCACATGCACCAGCGCAAGGAAAGCAGCAGGCTGGTGCGCAATGAAATTGCAGTTCGCATTTGACGGCATCATTGGCAATGTCCTGGCTAGCCACTTCCAGGCGGATTGCCAAGCGGCAGTGATCACCACAAAGTTTCGGCTATATTACTTAATTAGACCGTGGTTGCCGATACCGTTTCGCCAACGCCTTCAGCAATGCCGTAATTCCACTTTGGCGCACGGCGAAGACTGGTACATACCAAAACAATTTCTTTCCGATTTGCGCGACGCATGTCAGATTCTCGCTGAGAACAGAGCGTTTGAATCAACAGACCATGTTGGATCGCAGCGGGTCATTCACCCATGGCCGAATGACCATCCCTACGCTGTCTCATTAACTCATGACATCGAAACAGCCGATGGTGTCAGTCGAGTTCTGGCACTTGCGGAGATCGAAGAAAAACTTGGTTTGCGATCTGCGTGGTATTTTGTCCCGCACCTTTACCACCTGGATATGGGACTGCTGGAAGAATTGAAAAGGCGCGGGCATGAAGTGGGCGTACACGGATACAATCACGATGGCCGCCTGTTCGTCGCGCATTCGATTTTCCAGCGACGAGTTGCCCCTATCAATGCGGCTGGTAAGCGATTCCAGGCAGATGGTTTTCGCGCTCCCATGGTTCATCGCAATTTACAGTGGATGCAAGCTTTCCAGTTCGATTACGATGCCTCCTGTTTTGACATCGATCCGTTTCAACCCATGCCTGGGGGCGTTGGTGGTGTGTGGCCATTTATGGCTGGCAAATTAGTTGAATTACCCTACACGCTGCCTCAAGACCATACGCTAATGATCACTTTGGGCCAGTCCGCGTATGAATCCTGGGTTGCTAAACTGAATTTGCTAAAGCGTCTTGCTGGAATGGCGATGCTGATTACGCATCCGGACTATCTGACCACGGGCGATCGCATCAACCAATATCGGCGGTTTTGCGAACATGTCGCAAGTCAACCCGACAGCCCCTGGCTTTGCCTGCCGCGTGATATCGCCATGTGGTGGCGCATCAGGCAGGCTTCGTCGATCGGTAATGACGGCAGTGTTCGTGGACCAGCTAGTGTTCGCGGACGAATGGTCGAGCTAACTAAGTTGTTCCAGGGTCTGTCAAATGACTAAAAGTCAAATCCTGAATAACTCCAACTCGACACACTTCACCATCCCGGGAAGCAGCGGCGAAAGTTCTGAAATAAGCTCTCAATCGACCGAGATCGACAATCGACCGCATCTGCCGGTGTTAGACGGATTTCGCGGGCTAGCAATACTTATGGTGACGCTATATCGTTTCGCCGAAGTTTCGTTGACAGCCGATGTGATTGGTAATCTACCAAGTAAGGCTATCTTGGTTGGGGCAGCAGGCGTCGATTTCTTTTTTGTCCTGTCCGGCTTTCTGATCACAGGTATCTTAGTGGATTCAAAAGGCACTGAAGCCCGCTACTTCACCAATTTCTACGCGAGACGCGCGCTTCGCATTTTTCCGTTGTACTTTTTCTCATTAACCCTATTTCTATACATCTTACCAAAATTCCTTCAGAACCCTGCGATTCTAGATTCTATCACCGGTTCTCATTTGCACCTCTGGCTATACACATGCAATCTTAACATGGCTTGGCACGACGATTGGTGTTACGGGAGTTTGAATCACTATTGGTCGCTGGCAATTGAAGAGCAGTTCTATTTGGTTTGGCCGCTTCTAGTTTTTCTGCTCTCAAGCCGTCGTTTACTGCAGACCTGCCTGGTTGCGCTGCCGCTGCTGGCTTGCTTGCGAGTCCTTAGCAGTTATGTGGCCGTCGGCGATGTTACTGAGAAATCTTTCACACTCTTTCGAATGGATGGATTGTTATTAGGAGCCATGGCGGCGACCGCTATCCGACTCTATCCATCGTTGCTTACGCGCCATCTGTTATGGAGAATTCTGTTTGTGACTATTGGCGTAGCCTATCTCGCAACGCTTGCGGCGGGCAGCAACGATCTGACTATCCGATATACCATAGTCTCGCTGTTAGCCACTGCGCTACTATTGTCCGCCTTAGGATCGCAACAACGGTCCGTGGAGCGTATAGCGCTAGAAAACCTACCAATGCGATTGCTTGGTAAATATAGTTATGCCATGTACATCTTTCAATTGCCACTGATCGTGCTTCTTCAGCCGTGGCTGTCGCCAACCAAACTGACCAATCTCATGGGCAATGATCTGACCGCCGGAGTTGCATACATCTTAATGATGTTCGGCATTACCTATTTGGTCGCAGTCGCGTCCTGGTACACTCTTGAGCGATGGTTTTTGCGATTGCGGAAGAACTACAGTTCAATCAAGGTCGTAACTCCATAAGCGCTAAGGTAACTGCCATCTTTTGCGTAAGGCCCATTCGGCGCTCATCAAGCCACAGAACAGCAGGGCAAAGAGCCACGAATCCCAAGCTTCATCTCCCAAGCTACGACGCTGGATGATTTGCGTCTTTGCGTCCGACTGTCGTTGCTGGATTTTTGCGATCAGCTTGCCAATGTCTTCCGGCAAGAACAGTTCACTACCGGAACTAGAACCTGCGGCAACCAGATTGCTCATCATCTGCCAATCGGTCTCGGGCGTAGTCAACTCACGGGAGATGTCCTGAACTATAAATGCGACCTGACCAGTAAGCTTCTTGCCTGTTGAATCGTTCGCTGTCAAATCCACTTGATAGAGCCCCGGTCGATCCAGTCCGGTCAAATTGCATTCTCGAAGATTCTCACCAACCGCTGTGGATTCGACTTGCCTAAGCAAGGTTCGATCGCGACTAAGCGTCAACTGCACTTCGGGTGGCATCGGCGCTTGGTCACTACCTCCGTACCATTCAAATCCTATTCTAGGTGTTGCATCGATGTCCTGCCGCCTTGAGTCGATGGTTAGGCGAAATCCTTCTTCCAGTTTATCGCGACTGACCAACCATAACATTGCTTGCCGCCAGAAGGTTTGATGCGCTTTCTTTTGTCCGAACTCCGCTCCAGCCAAGTACCATCGCCAGGTTGAGTCCCCGGCGAAAGCGAGAACACGCCCACTTGCAAATTGGCCAGCAACCAAACCTGGTTGACCCAGTGCGTCTGCCAATAAGACCTGAGTACCCGGTGCGGTGGATACCTTCTGAAAGCGATTCATGCCATCCATCGGCTTAAGCATTTCCCAAAGTCTCGTGTTGTCGGGTTCGGGCAACAAACTGGTAACTGGATGCGGACGAGTTGGCAACAACTGAACCGGCTGGACCACATGAAACAGCTGATCGATCTTTTGATCCCAGTTTTGTCGATCGGGCAACATCTGAAACGGAATTGCGGCAGCCAACTGGCTGCTTTGGTATCCACCGGCATCAAAGCTGTGATAGCCTCCCAAAAACAACAGGCCCGCCCCCTGTGAGACGCGATCCAAAATCCCTTTCTGAGTGTTAGTATGCAAGGCCGCTGAATCCAGATCCCCAATCACGAAGATGTCGACACCCTGGAAGTCGATTTGGCCACTTAAGTCGATAGGCCAGCGCGCTCGCTGTCGCTCAGGCAACCAAGCATACTGAACGTCGAAGTCAACCGAAGCATCCAACGACAGCTTCAGGTAGCGCTGTTCGTAACGCGGCTGCCCCTCGAGCATCAAAATACGAACACCGCCTTCGCGAACCGTCACAAAGCTCAGCTGCTGATTGTTGGAACTGACTTGCTCATTTGTGTCGACTCGTGCTTGGGCCACCAACAAGTAGTCACCTGGTTCCGATAACTGAATCCGAAAATCCAACGGGATTTTTTCGGCTGATTGTGCGGGCAAGACGCGGCGTCGTTTCAGCTCGCGATCTGGTTGTTGAGCCGACCGCAGTGTCAGCGTGACGTCGATGGGTTGATTCTGCATGCCGTTAGCAGAAATCACCAGCGGAACACTGATCTCCTTGTTGGCAAACGCGGTGATTTCATCTTGCAAGTTTTCGACTGCGACGTCCCTCAGCAGGCTACTTTCGCCTCGAGAACCGATCCCAACGAAGTAGATTGGCTGGTCCAACTGAGCCATCTGTTTCGCAATCAGTAAAGGATCGCTCTCAGGCGGTAATTGCGTCTGAGTGGCATCGCCCATCATCACGACGCCACGCAGCGGCGGATCTGTCTGCATCTTGACGACCTCGGCTAGCGCCGCCCCCAGGTCCGTTCCGCGTCCTTCAGGCTCCTGCGAGAACGACCTATCCAGCGCTGGCAGATCCTGTTGAGGCGCAAGCGATGCCGTTCGATCAAAGAAATAGGGAATCAACTTGGCTCCACCTACCGTCAAGTCGGTACCCTGGGCAAGCGCCTGCCACACCTCCTGCTGTGCGTTCCAACGCGTCATACCTGCGGCACTACTGGGCAACGTCATGCTTTGACTGCGATCCATCAGCACGGCAATAGCACCTTCTGATGCGCGATGACTGGTAGACAACATTGCCGGTCGCATCCACGCCAACAATAACATTGCCGACGAAAAAACTCGAAGTGATGCCAATAGCCACCGTTTGGAACGGCTAATCTGCTTTGCACTCAGCGTCAAAAACAGACTTGCCAGCGTGATCAGCGTTAATGCAACCACCACCCATAGGCCGTATATTGGATCAACCGCCAATTGTGCAAACAGAATAGAGCTAAAATCAGCCGCAAGGGTTGTTGGCTCCACCATCTATGCTGCCTCTTTGCCCAAACGGAGCGGGATTTGATAGAAGCGATTCGACATCACCTGTTCGGCCAAAAACAAGGCTGCCACAAACAGCATCATCAAAGGATACAATTCGCGTCCCAACCTTGCTTGTCCCACACTGCTATCTACCTCCTCACGATCTCGCGCGATGCGGTATGCTTCAGTCCCCAACAACAGGTCTAGTTGCTCAGTGGTTACCTGAGTCAACTGAGTGTCCGAGGCGGGAATGTTGACAGAAAAGCCGCGACTGACCGACCCTCCCATCGTGCCCCGCAAAAAATAGATGCCTTGATCTGAAGGCTGGCCTACCTTCAATCTTCCTTCCAGCGACTGATGTGATGTTCGCTGTGCATCGGGCCTGTAGAGTTCCCAGCGGCTCGGCCAAATCGTCGTGTCGTTACTCAGTTGTACTGA
>DAIRSD010000277.1:0-6369 GCA_036804625.1 Aureliella sp.
ACCTCGGATCGCGACAAGACTAGAGGTAAATACACGAACCCGATGAGCATTTTGAGCTTGGCTTTGTTGTAATCCGTCGCCCTGATTACAATGGACCACTCGGGCAAACAAACGAGAACACTATTCCGCATTTGCCAGTTTTTCTGAATTTGAGGGCTTAAAAAGTTTGACCCATGACCGAACTATTTGACCGGGGTTTCTCAGGAAAGTCAGTACTAGTGACGGGTCACACAGGCTTCAAGGGCTCGTGGCTGAGTCTTTGGCTGGCCAGACTGGGTGCAAAGGTCACTGGGTACTCGTGGGAACCGCCCACCGAACCGAATCATTTTACGCAAAGTCGAATCGCACAGGTGCTGGCTGCTCATCATGTCGCCGACGTTCGTGACACGACCAAGTTGCTTCAGGTGATTGGACAGTGTCAGCCCGATCTGATTCTGCATCTGGCGGCTCAGTCGGTAGTGCGAAGCGGGTACCGCGACCCTTTGGAGACGTTTTCGATCAACGTCATGGGAACCGCCAGCGTTTTGGAAGCTATCCGTTTGTGGGGGCAGCCTTGTAGTGTGGTTCTGGTGACAAGCGACAAGTGTTACGAGAACCGCGAGCAGATCTGGGGCTATCGTGAAATAGATGCCATGGGCGAGCATGCCCCGTATGGTGGCAGCAAAGGGGCCGCAGAGTTAGTGATTCGTTCTTATCGAGATTCTTTCTTCCCCGCTCAGCAACTTGCCAGCCACGGAGTCAAAGTTGCAAGTGCGCGAGCAGGCAATGTTATTGGAGGTGGGGATTGGACTTCGGATGCACTGATCGTCGATGTGGTCAAGGCGCTCATGGCTCAGCGACCAGTCAAGATTCGAAACCCCTATGCCTTTCGTCCATGGCAACATGTTCTCCAGGCACTCAGTGGTTATCTGATGCTCAGTTACAAACTGCTCACAAGCCATGACCCCATGTTCTGTAGCGGTTGGAATATTGGACCGCTGCCTGGCAATGAGATTCCGGTGCATGACGTGGTCGATCGCTTCATTGGCGCTTGGGGCACAGGCACTTGGGAGAATGCGAATCCGCAGGCTGGCCAGCGCGAAGCGGGTATCCTTCGGTTATCGATCGACAAGGCTCTGTGGAATCTGGGCTGGAAACCCGGTTGGGACATCCAAGAAACGATCGAATACACGGCTCAGTGGTATCGTCAATTACAGTCGTTTGACACCACCACCATGCGGGAGCTGGGATTGGAGCAAATTGCTGCTTACGAAGCCAGAATGAAAAGCCTGTTGTCTGATACTTCGTCCAAAGCGTCTACTCAAGAAAACTAGGTATCACCGCACCATGAATTTTGTGACTAATTTTCAGAGATCCCTCGAGTGCCGAAAGCGCGCACATGATCTGATTCCCGGTGGTTGCCATACCTACGCCAAAGGCGATGATCAGTATCCCCAGTTGTCGCCTGGTTTTGTCACACGTGGTTTGGGCTGCCACGTTTGGGATGTGGATGGAAACGAATACATCGAATACGGCCAAGGAAATCGAGCGATCGGTTTGGGACATGCTTTCCCAGAAGTTTTGGACGCTGTTAGAAAGGTGCTGGGCAACGGCAGCAACTTCACGCGTCCTGCCCCTATCGAAATCCAGGCTGCCGAAGCACTATTGGAACTGGTACCTGCAGCCGATATGGTCAAGTTCTGTAAAGATGGTTCGGATGCAACGACTGCGGCCACGAAACTTGCGCGAGCCTGGACTGGACGCGACTTGTTGGCATGCTGTCATGATCAACCTTTTTTTGCTACTAACGATTGGTTCATTGGCACCACGCCCATGGATGCTGGTATTCCACAACGAGTCAAAGACTTGACTCTCACTTTCGGCTATAACGACATATCTAGCTTAGAAGCTTTATTCCAGCAGTACCCTGAACAAATAGCTGGTGTCATCATGGAGCCAGCCAAATACGAGGAACCTACTGGCAACTTTTTGCATCAAGTGCAGCAGTTGTGTGAGCAGAATGGTAGCCTTTTTATCTTGGATGAAATGATCACGGGCTTCCGCTGGAACCTGTCAGGGGGACAGGCCGAATACGACATACAACCAGATCTCTCCTGCTGGGGCAAGGCTTTGGGCAACGGATTTTCGGTGTCGGCCTTAGCTGGCAAACGACAATACATGGAACTGGGTGGTTTGCATCACGATCGCGAGCGAGTCTTTTTGCTGTCGACTACACATGGAGCTGAAACACATAGCCTGGCGGCAGCCATAGCCACCATCGGAGTCTACCAACGCGAGCCGGTGATCGAAACTTTGTACGCTCGGGGCCAGCGTTTGCTAGAGGAGGGGACACAGTTGATTCGCAGTCATGGTCTGGAAAGGCATTTACAAATCATTGGGCGTCCTTGCTGTCTAGTCTTAACGACTCTGGACGCAGATTTTCATCCCTCCCAAGCTATGCGCTCACTGTGGTTGCAGGAAACCATCAAACGTGGAATCCTGATGACCAGCCTAGTGGTCAGCTATACACATTCGGACCAGGACATCGACCAGACTTTGCAAGCGATGGATGGTGCCATGGTCGTTTATCGAAAGGCTCTGGAAGGTGGAGTAGAAAATTACCTTGTCGGTTCGCCCTCTCAGGTTGTCTACCGCCGGTTCAATTCTCCGCAAACCACATCATGACTGACGCCACCCCAACCATCTGGCTAAATTTTGATTCACATCCGACAGCGGCGGTCGGCGATCAGATGATGCAGATGGCGTCTGAACTTTACCCGCTGCACCGATCACTCACTGGCTCTGGCGTGCGTGATACTCTGCGGATAATTTCGCGAAGTGTCCCGATCGAGCTGCGAAGTGTGCCATCGGGTCAACAAGTGCTGGACTGGCAGATACCAGACGAGTGGAAAATCGGCGACGCATGGGTAAAAAATTCTTCAGGCAAGAAACTGATCGATCTGGCCGAGTCCACGCTGCACGTGGTCGGATACAGCACCGGTATCGATCAAATGGTGACCTGCCACCAACTGGCTGGCCATGTTCATACTCTGCCAGAACATCCCGACTGGATTCCCTATAGGACCAGCTACTATCGACCCGACTGGGGATTCTGCGTTCGTCACCGCGACTGGCAGGCCATGGTTCGGCAATCACCCGATCAACCGCTGCATGTTCGGATCGACGCTCAGCATCAACCTGGTCGGCTCGACTACGGAGAACTGGTACTGCCCGGTGAAAGTAAAGATGAATTTTTGATCTCGACGCACATTTGTCATCCTTCGCTGGCCAATGACAATCTTTCCGGAATCGTAGTGGCCGCTCAACTGGCCCGATTGCTTGCCGAACAACCCAATAGACCAATGACATTCCGCTTTCTGTTCATACCTGCGACGATCGGAGCGATCACTTGGTTGTCCTTGAATTCCAGTTTGCTGAAGCACATCCTTGCAGGCTTGGTATTGTCTAATTTGGGCGATGCAGGCCCGCTTACTTACAAGCGAAGTCGCCGCCAGAACGCGTTGATTGATCAAGTTGCAGCAGATACGCTTGCGCGCCTTGCGCCTGGATCACAACTGCGCGATTTCACACCGTGGGGATACGATGAACGACAGTACTGTTCGCCAGGTTTTAATCTGCCTGTGGGGCGGTTGACTAGGACACCTGAGGCAGAATACCCTCAGTACCATACATCCGCCGATGACCTGTCGTTGATTTCGGCGGAATCATTGGCTCAATCGCTTAGCATGATCGCTCGCATCATCACTCAGTTTACGGCCCAAGCCGGGGGCGAACCCCATGCGAAGGTCACTGCGATCCAGCCATGTTGGAGTCCCCCAAGTTCGGGAGAATGTTGGGATAGGGAATGTAAACAGACCAACACGCATCACTCCCAGGTTTTTGACTCTACCGGGCGACTAAGGCGTTGCTACCTAAACTTGCGACCTTGCGGCGAGCCCAAATTGGACCGTTACGGTTTGTACAGGAGCGCGGGACAGACGTTGAAACCAGAACTAAGCCGAGCCATCTTGTGGATGCTTAGTTTGTCAGATGGGCAAACTAGTTTGGACGACATAGCAACGCGCAGCGGTTGCGATCCAAGATTGCTAAGTGCCGCCACAGAGCGACTGCTACAGTGTAAGCTGCTGAAAGAATTGCCATAAAAATCACTTTCCTTGCTGCAAATAGAATTTCGATCCAACCAAATCCCAAATCACTGTACTGTTCGCGAAGCTGCTTATGAACACAACAACCCATACTGCATGGTCCAGTCAAACGATCAAGCCGATTCAAGATTGCAGATTCTGCGGGTCGGCTCTGCGGGATGTCTGCATCGATCTTGGCGTATCGCCATTGTGTGAAAGTTGGTTGACAGCATCGGACCTGAACAAGATGGAGCCTTTTTATCCACTGCACGTCTATGTCTGTCGCCAGTGTCACTTAGTTCAGGTCAACGCCTATGTCAGCGGAGAGCATATCTTTGGCGGCGATTACGCCTACTTTTCGTCGTTCTCGGACTCCTGGTTGGCTCACGCCAAACAGTACGTCAATTCGGCGATCGAGCGATGGAAGCTGAATGCAAGTAGCCATGTGATTGAAGTGGCTAGTAATGACGGTTACTTGTTGCAGTATTTCGTGAAGGCTGGTATTCCCGTGCTGGGGATCGAGCCGGCGGCCAACTGTGCGGCAGCTGCCAAAGAAAAGGGCGTGACTTCACTATGCAAGTTCTTTGGAACCAAAACGGCTACCGAACTGCGTGATCAAGGGGTGAGTGCCAATCTTCTGCTGGGCAATAATGTCTTAGCGCATGTGCCCGATTTAAACGATTTTGTGTCAGGTCTGAAAATTCTGCTTGCCAGCGATGGCGTGTGTACACTGGAAATCGGCTATATCAAGACCATGATCGAAGGCAACCAGTTTGATTCGATCTACCAGGAGCACTACTGCTACTTTTCACTGCTGAGCATCGAACGAGTGCTTGCTGCGCACGGGCTTACCGTGTTTGACGTCGAAGTCCTACCAACTCACGGCGGCTCTCTGCGAATCTATGCCAGACATGATACCGACGCTTCAAAACCGATTTCTCAGCGCGTAGCCACACTGCGTCAGGAAGAACTAGACTCTGGCTACACGAATTTGGAAATTTATCGTGGCTTCGGTCAGACAGCGGTCAGAGCCAAGCATCGGTTGTTGGAGTTGCTGATTGATCTTCGCCGCTCAGGCAAGCAGGTGGTTGGCTACGGAGCGCCTGGCAAGTCGGCTACTCTGCTGAATTTTTGTGGTATTCGCGAAGACTTGATTGCGTACACGGTGGATCGGAATCCTTATAAACACGGGCGATTCATGCCTGGCGTGCGTATTCCAGTATTTCCGGTGGAGAAGATTCGCGAAACACGACCGGACTACGTAGTGATCCTGCCATGGAATCTAAAAGACGAAATTGTCTGTCAGCTCGATTACATTAAACAATGGGGCGGCAAGTTCGTTTTGCCAATTCCCGAGGCCACCATTTGGGACCCTGTCAGTTTACTGAGGCAGCCGCGCCCAAACACGATATTTCCAGCCGTCGAAAACTGCCAAAACTGATTTCCCATAACCCTTATGCTCGCCGTACCTCGAATAATATGTTAATGTTAACGATTCAAGAAAGATTACATGACGATTTTGGTCGATCGATCCCGCATAAAATAGAATACGGATTCGAGTCGCAGTTTTTCACAGTTAGTATCATTTAATGAATATCCAGGCGCATCCTTGGCAGCCGACTGCCGATCTAGCTAACATCAAACTGCGTTCTCGGGTTCTGTGGAATTTGCGCGATTTTTTTCACAGTCAAGGCTTTGCAGAAGTCCAAACCCCGGTACTCAGTCGTGACACCGTTGTCGATCGACATATCGATCCGATCAGCTTGCCTGGCAACGCCGTGTCAGTGGCAGAGCTGAGCGATGACACGTTCTATCTGCAAACATCACCTGAATTCTGTATGAAGCGCATGTTGGCGGCAGGTTTCGACAATATCTACCAAATCGCACAGGTCTTTCGCTCCGGCGAGCGAGGGAGCTACCACAACCCTGAGTTTACGATGGTGGAATGGTATCGAGTTGGTGACGATTTAAGCGCGGCTGTTGATTTGCTTTCGCAGTTGTTGCAAACGGTTATTCCAGATTGCCAACCCACGAGACAATCCTATCGCGATGCGTTCCTGCAATACGTGGGTCGATGTCCTTTGGATAGCTCGGTCGCTGAGTTATCCACGGCTGCCCTTGCCCACAATTTGGCTGTGGGTGCGAATTGGAGTTCGGATCGCGATGACTGGTTGAATCTACTATTTTCCGAAGTGGTGCAGCCACGTTTGGGACAAGTGCATCCCGCGATCATCTTTGATTACCC
>DAIRSD010000278.1:0-6361 GCA_036804625.1 Aureliella sp.
CATCAGTCGCTGGCTGCTGGCCGGGTTGCTGATCCGCAAGTCATACACGGGTTCGACCAATCCAAATACCATGAAATTTGCCAACACGCGAATAACAATGGCTCGGCTAAAATATGGGTTGTCCTGCCCGGTCAGCCAATCGGCCAGAGCCTTGCGTCTGTCTTGCGTAGAATCGATGTCCAGCGGGGCCTGATCCAGTGGTGCAGGAGGTTGTGGCTTTCCACGTGAAGGCTGAATCAAATCGCCACTTTCCAAAACAACCAAGGTGCGCACACCATCACCGTTTCTAGGATCGCCGCCCCAGCCCTTGGCACGCACTCGCGAGAACAGGTTGGCCATCGCATAATACTGATCGTTGGTCCAGCGCTCCAATGGATGGTTATGACATTTTGCGCATTCGATGGATAGGCCCATAAAAGCCAAGCAAGTGTTTTCAGATTGAGCTTCTGGAGTCTGGTGGATTGCATAGAAATTAGTAGCACCTTGTTGAATGCTATCACCCTTGGCTAGCACAATACTTCGCGCGAACTGGTCCCACGGTGTGTTCTGCTGGACCTGAGAATGAATCCAGCGGTAGAATGCTTCCACCGCCTGAGGCCGCAGTAAGTTGCCATTGACCAGCAGTAGGTCAGACCATTGATAGGACCAGTAGTCCACATACTCTTGACTGGCCAATAAGTGATCGATCAACTTGCTTCGGCGCTGTGGATCATCATCCTGCAAGAATTGAAGCACATGATCGGCACTTGGCAAAATTCCCGTTGTATCCAGATGGGCACGTCGCAAGAAAGTGGCATCATCGCATCCGGGCGATGGAGCCAAGCCCAATGCCTGCCACTCGTCCTGTAGGATCTCATCCACGAAATTTTCCGGTAAAAACTCTTTCGACTCGACGCTAGCAAAATATGAATTCGGATGGCTAGTTGCTGGGGACACACTACTTCCCGGCGTCCGTGCAACATCCGTTGGCTTGCTTGGATAGGGTACATCGATCGAGACCACCGCGATGCGGCTGGCAAACCAGGCTACAACGGCTCCACGGCCTGGCCCCAAAACGCTGATTTCTCCCGAGCTATCGGCCTTGATCACAGCTTCGTTGTTGGAACTAAATTTAGCCCACTGTGTTACATCCTCAATGCGACCATCTTCATAATGCGCGCGAACAATCAACTTTTGATGATTGCTTGTCTGTAACTGTAGAGCGTCGGGCAGCACCTCAACTTTCATCAGTGCGGCATCTTCAGGTAGATGACCAGGAGAACCTGCTGCGATCCACTGAACTAGAATTTGGTACTCGCGGGAATTAGCATCCAGCTTTAGTCCGCCCTTGTGCGGTACCTGCATCGTAGGCTTTGTCATCAGCAAACTGGCCATGGGATCAGCCGGTTCCATGCGCCGACCATGGTCCTGTGCGGTTATCGTAAAATGATCCGCCGATGAGTCATAGCCTAGCAAGGACAGGCGAAATCCGCCTTTGCCAGCTAGCGCTCCATGGCAGGCTCCGCCGTTGCAGCCCTGCTTGGTCAAAACCGATTGGACATGAGCATCAAATTGCCAACGCTGCGGTCGATCCAAGTCGCGAACAACGATAGGCACACGCGCTACACGCGGCAATCTGCCAACTCGCACCAGCAATTCCGTGGCACCGTTGCCCACTGCGACGATCTGCTGGCCTTCGACACGAGCAATAGCCAAATCTGCTACTTGCACTTGGTACTGTTCTATCGCAGGACCAGTCGTTAACAGGTTTTTACTGTCCGACTTTCGGAGAACCTCTTGCACCAGAAATCTGGCAGAAGCATCCGGACCATTCAAAGAAATCGCTGGTGGAATAACAACAAATTCCGCTTCTGACGCCCTAAGGTATGGTGCCCATAGCAAACCAATTACAACGCAGGTCTGAAGCCCGCAAAAGGAAGTTTTGGGCCGGATAAATAATCGTGCAATCGCCATGTTAGTCGCTAGGTATTAAACGGTTGGAAGGCCCGCCTAACAGGTGTGGCCCAGTTGCTTCTACTATACACCATCCGGTCCAGAATCCAATCGATCTAAGTTCCCGGCAAAGCAACTTGTCGTCAGAAATACAATCAAGCTGATAGCTTGATGCGAAGAGAAATAGGGTGAGTCCTACGGCGATCGCCTAAGAACAAGTCAATATCAGTAGTCAAACCACATTCCCAGGCCGAAGGAGCTTTCTTTTTGCCCGGCAAACGACCACTGCAGACTGTCACCGTCGTAGTACTGAAGGCCTACGCGAAATCGCTGATTGGTGGCCTGGCTGCGCCACTGCCACCCGGTCACGATACTTAGTCCGGCGGCGTCCCATGAGCGATCTTGTCGGAATTGTCCATTGACTGCAAAAAATGGACTACCGCGCAAACCGTTGAATACCAGCGGGCTGTACTCGGCTCCGGTCTGAAATTCCCATGGACTACCAAACTCGTGACTAAACGCATAAGCCGTTTCACCATAGCAGCGGAAATCAGGTCGTCCGTTCCACAGCAGATCACGCGACAAACCAAAAATCATCGCGTCGCGCACATAATTGATTCGAGTAAATCCAGGGTTCTTGATCAAGAACTCATCGCCCACATGAGAACTCAAATGGTAGTATCCGGTCTTGGTCGACCACAATCCACTGCGCTGAGTAAGTAAAATGCCCACGCGAAAGTCAGCCGCTTCCAAGTCGCTTTCGTCATCCGGTAGGACGCGAGCCTGCGCGCCACCTTCGATGTCTAACTGCCAACCGTTTGGATTGATAGGCGTAAAATCTCCGTAACGCAGAACACCGCACCTGCCTCCCAGTTGCGTTTCCCAGTTGAGCTTGCCGTTTTGGTCCTTGAGCCACACCGCATTAAAACGTGGCTCTTTGGGGCCGGCCAAGTAGGAATGATACATCAACCCGGCAGGCATCAATTGTAGCCCGCTGGTCTGCTGGTTCGAATCGTTCTCAGACCACAAAGGACCGGCCGCCAGTGAGGCCGCCACCGGTGGTTTCGCAGCAACCGGAGATTGCAACTTGGGTATCTTAACTTCTGGCGGCGTCTTGCGACTTGAAAATAGACTAGATGATTGATGGTCTCGCAGCGGTTCAATAACAGCTACTTTCCCAGGCTTCAAATCCGATAGTTCGATAGCCCCTACAGGTGTACAATTGCTCGCAGAATAACATAAGAACTGGACAAAAAAGACCAGCGACAGAGCTGATTGGAATACCGATGAGTAACGATCTCTTAACACTGAACGCATGAGTGCTTGCAGAGTTTGTGAATAATCTAATTTGTTAACGCGGAAAGTCCTGTCAGGCCATTGCAGGAGTGGCCCACAGAGTTAAAGTTACTTTTCGACAACCCACTAACCCAGATTCGCAAATGACGATTCAAACAGTTGAATTAAGAATAGCAGCAAATGCCACTGGTATCGGTTATGACGGTTGCAGCATGCATTTTTGAATTGATCATTAGCGAAGGTGCTAGCACTAACGCTATTTATAGAGCCAAGATTTCCAACAGAAGTAAAACTTGATGCAATTTTCCGAAAAACACAACTGTGAGCTATCCGAGTCGTTTTTTCATAACGCTTGTGCTGCTCGCCAGCGGAAGGCTTGGATGCGACTCACCTATTGTTTTTTTATGGTTCTCTGGTCTCTTTCCTTGAGTGTCGTCAAACAAAGTCTGGCACAGGATGCCCAGCAACAGTTCACTGTAGTCGTCTATAACGTCAACAATCTGTTTGACGGTGATGGTGTCGCCCTTTTCGACGACTACAAGCCTGACAAATATCCTCCTAAGCATCTACTCAAAAAGGTTGAGAACATTGTGCGCGTGTTGGCCCAGGTGGAGCCTGATGGCGGCCCGCACATCGTTTTGTTTCAAGAGATCGAAGCCGATCAAACTTCTGAGGGCACTTCCAAAAATTACGATCGTCTACTGACACCATACCAAGACATGACCTTGGCACAAATGTTGGCCGAACCGGTCAGTGATCCAGTGCGGGACCTGCCTGCAGAGGCTTTGCTGCTGAAGGCTCTAAGCGATGCGGGAATGGGTCCTTACCATGTCGCTGCTGGCCAATACCGTCCCGATCCAACAGGCAGAACTGTCGCGCATATCAACGTAACTTTCTCTAAATTTCCGATCGTCAGCTCTAATACTCATCAGACCAGCGGTGCTCGAGGAATTTTGGAAGTTGTGCATCGAATAGCCGACCAATCGTTGACCACCTTGAATAACCACTGGAAATCAGAGGCTGGCAATCCGGAAGCAGAAAAGGTCCGCGTCGGCAACGCTCAGGTCCTGCGCGGACGATTAGACCAGCTTTTCCAGGAGGACCCGTTGGCCGATGTGGTTGTGGCGGGTGATTTCAATTCACTTTACAATCAAGCCGATGTTTATCCGCAAATGCAGCCAACAGCTATCAACGGCATTTTGCGAAGTCAAGGCAGCGAAATAGCCTTGCAACAAGCTTCAGGACCTGATCTCTACAACCTTTGGTACGAACTGCCCAACAATCAGCGCGGCAGTGATGTTTATCGCGGCAAGTGGGGGACTCTGATGCAAATGATTGTCTCGCGCGGTCTGTATGATCATCGCGGAATCCAATACGTTGATAACAGTTTTTCAGTGGCCGCTTTCCCGAATATAAATGCTCAAGCGGGCACCGGTGTCCCAATCCGCTGGCAAATGATCGACGACACGGCTGGCGGGTTTTCGGATCATTTGCCCATCGCAGCGAAATTCCGAGCGGTCAGAACATCTCAGCATCCCGGATTTGTCACGCTCAGTGAGTCAGGAGTAACAAATCCGGCCCGTGACAAACAGCCGATCGCTGTCGACTATCGCACAGTCACATCAGCCAGCACATCAGCCAATTCTGTTCGCTCTGTAGAACAGTTAGGCAGCGACACAGCTTTGAAAAATCCGGATAATTTGGGGCATGTCTTTCGTGTTAAGGCCAAAGTCTCCGGTGAGAAACCATTCCGAATCACCATCTTTAACGACGAGTACTTGGTGTGGTCGTTCGACAAAGAGCAACGAGTCAAAATATACAGGTCGTATCCTGTTGGATCGACGGCTGAATTTTTAGGAGAGTTGGGCATCCATAAAGGCAAATGGGAATTCCTGATTCACGATGACAGTTGGATCAATCCTTAATCGCGTTACTACGCTGGCCGAAGGTCACGATTAAGTTAACAGTCTTTGACTATTTGATTTGATCTTTTTCGGGATCGACTTGTTCTGGGAAGACCTTACGAAACTTCTCCAGTTTGAATTGGATCATTTGGCAATACGGGTTCTGCCGCTTGTTCAAATTGTAATAGTTCTGGTGATAGTCCTCGGCAGGATAAAATTCTTTAGCCTCTTGGATCTCAGTGACATTCGGATTGCTGAACGCCTTAGACTTGTCCAGCTTTTGCTTATAGCTTTCCGCCAATTCTCTCTGTTGCTTGCTGTGATAAAAGATGACGCTTCGGTACTGAGGCCCAACGTCATTGCCCTGGCGGTTGGGTGTTGTCGGGTCATGAGTTTTCCAGAAGATTTCTAACAACTTGTCATAGGCAACCACTTTGGGATCGTACTTCAATTGCAGCACTTCAGCGTGGCCTGACTTCTTGGTGCTAACGATTTCGTAAGTGGGATTGGGAACGTGTCCGCCCATGTACCCGCTGACTACCTGTTGATCGCCTTTGACGCGTTTAAAATCCGCTTCGGTACACCAGAAACAGCCGTTTCCGAACGTGGCCGTCATGAGGCCATTTTTGTCAACCGCTTGAGAATCCACCTGATCACTTGGGTCGGCTGAGTTCGAAGTAGCTTCAACTTGACTTGAATCATTTTGTGCCATGATCGAATTCGCAATCATTAGATGACAATAAATCGTTAGAACAAACGCAAGACAAGTCCTTGAAGAACAGTCGTACCCCTCCAAGAAATCTGCGGCAGTGGCAACCTTCGGGAAAGCACAAAGCAACATCGACACACTCCTGTCCAAGAGACCGCCTAAGTTCGCTGAAAATTTGAAACCACCATTGAATACATCATTCTACGCGAATTCAAGGCCCTAGGATCGATCCCCGCAGAATCTTGCTTAAATCAGCGTTGCACATACCCAGTCGTGAATCTATACGAACCTCACTAAGCCATTCGGGGCACTATTCAGGGGGGCTTGGTCTGGTTAGAATAGTGAGTTCTCAGTAGCAGGAAACCCCAGACAAAAGTCTCCTGCCGCTGGTCCTTAAGTGACGTAGATGATGAACCTAAGGAGTTGGAATCGACTTTCAACAATCGGGCCGTAGCGCAGCCTGGCTAGCGCGCTACCTTGGGGTGGTAGAGGTCGTGGGTTCGAATCCCGCCGGCCCGAT
>DAIRSD010000279.1:0-6347 GCA_036804625.1 Aureliella sp.
GGAGCATTTTCATTAGGCTGTGCGGTAGCGGATGCAGCCAAGTCGAGATAAGCAGGCTGGCTGGCATCTGCCGGGGTTGATACGGTAGCTTCTGTAGTACTGGGCAGCGCAGGCATGTTGGCCGAATCGAAACTGATCGAAGGCGTCTCGGGTGGTTTGCTTAGGTCCCCTTTCAATTCAGGCGGTGCCGCAGGTTTGGGGTCCAGTTGGGCAAACCAGCTATAGAAGCTTCGGGCCTCGTTGCTTTGCAGGTAACTAATGCGCTGCGATATTCGTTCACGTTCGATTTCAGGAGTTCCGGGCAAACCACTGGCGGTCTGGTAGTACTCAATCGCCTGATCCAGTTCGCCAAGGCTTTCATGGGCTTGAGCCAAACCCAAATTGGACAATCGCTTCAATTCCGCAATATTTGAATTCTTTAAGGAGTCCAAACGCTCGATCGAATCCTTTAGCAGGGCGACCCCTTCCTTACGATTGACATACATGGCTTCGATGCCATCTTGTAGGTAGCCTACAGCAGCCGCATGCTGCGCCCATTGGCCAGCGGCAGCTCCTTTAAACTGCTGAGAAAGGTCGGCGAAAGAATCCGATTCGCCATCCAGGTTAAAGTAGAAATCGGTCCACGCCTTGGCGGCCTCCTTGGAGGACCAATTCTGAAAAGCGTTGTAACCAAGGAACAGCACAACACCAGCCGCAATCGCGATACAAGCCGGTTTGACCAAGTGCTGCAGCTTAGCCAGATGCGTGCCCAGATAGCCCGCTAACACGTTCTGCTCCAGTTCGTGCCGCCGCTGATTATTCATTTTCCGCGTCCTATCTAAATTTCCTATCAACGAATCTGCAGATCGGACTAAAACGGATGAATTGCCCGAGCGACAAACGCCGGGACGAATCATCCGATTCAGCATCAAAAGGCCGGATTATATGTCCGCAACCCATTCGACTCAATATCTTCTTCAGGCGCAGGTGGACTGTTCTGTGGGATTCCACGGTAAAAAGCGTGTTTTCACTTCCAATTGCGACAGAACTTGCCGCTACGGCGTCCCGCGCGGGCTAGGGCTTGAATCATCGGCAGAGAGTCAGCATCAAGTCATTGGCCACACGTCTGATATTGCCCCAATTTGGCTGATCGAGCGAGAAGCCAGATGATTGCAAGTAGCTTAGGTGATCTTATCTAGAAACAACGACTAACAAATCTGTTAGAATGTGGCACTGATTTACACTGAAACCACGATTTTCCACTTACCCTGTCCATTGCTGCCGAGGCCGTGCCAATGACCCAGATCTATGATAAGCACTTAGGGAAGAACAGTGCCAACTACCACTCATTGACCCCTATCAGTTTTCTGGAACGAGCTGCTGAGATCTATCCGAATCATACAGCCATAGTCTATGGAGATCAGCGAATCAGTTACCAACAGTTCTGGCACAGATCTCTTAGGCTGGCTTCGGCTTTGGATCGATTGGGGATCAGCAAAGGTGACACAGTCTCAGTGATGCTGTCCAATACACCTCCCATGCTGGAAGCGCACTTCGGAGTACCCATGGTTGGAGCCGTACTCCATTCGATCAATACCAGGTTGGATGCCGCGATCATCGCATTTCAACTTGATCACGCAGAATCGAAGGTCTTGATCGTTGATCGCGAGTTCTCGTCGGTGGTCGCCCAAGCGTTACAATTGGCCAAAGTCAAACCTGTCGTCTTCGATTTTGACGACTTACAATATCCAGGCGATGCGCCCTACCCTCATGGGGCTCGCATCGGATCGCTAGACTACGAGCAGTTTATCTCTGGAGGCTGCGAACATTTCTGCTGGAAAACACCCGATGACGAATGGGATGCTATCGCTCTGAACTATACATCGGGCACCACGGGCAATCCCAAAGGAGTAGTGTTTCATCACCGCGGTGCTGCGCTGATGGGATATGTCAATACAATCCACGGAGGCCTGAAGCAGCATAGTGTCTACCTGTGGACCGTACCGATGTTTCACTGCAATGGATGGTGCTTCGCCTGGTCACTGGCTGTAACCGCGTCCACTCATGTATGCTTACGCTGGGTCAGAGCCAAGGCAATCTACGATGCTATCGCTGATCAAAAGGTTACTCTTCTGTGCGGTGCACCGACGGTGATGTCGACTCTACTGAACGCGCCGGACAGCGAAAAGCGAGCATTCGACCATAAAGTGACCTGCAATATCGCGGCTGCACCGCCACCTGAGGCCGTTTTAGCCGCCATGGCAGAAGCTGGATTTGAAGTGATTCACCTGTATGGACTCACGGAAACCTACGGACCTTCGGTCGTCAATCAATGGCAAAGCCCCTGGGACCAATTACCTAAAGCAGATCGCACCGCCCTAATGGCTCGACAGGGAGTGCGCTATGCAGCACTTGAGGGATTGTCAGTAAGGCACCCTGAGACACTGCAGGAACTACCTGCGGACGGTCACTCGATTGGTGAAGTGATGTTCCGTGGCAATATCGTGATGAAAGGATACCTCAAAAACCCGGCCGCAACGGAAGAAGCGTTTGCTGGAGGTTGGTTTCATTCGGGCGATCTAGGTGTCATGCACCCCGATGGCTACTTGCAAATCAAGGATCGCAGCAAGGATATCATTATTTCTGGTGGCGAAAATATTTCATCCATTGAAGTCGAAGACGCGCTTTACAAGCATCCCTCCGTAGCCGCTTGCGGCGTGGTGGCTCAACACGACGAGAAATGGGGCGAAGTGCCATTGGCATTCGTCGAACTTAAGCCCGACGCTTCGGCCAGTCCGGAAGAACTGATCACACACTGCCGTGGGTTACTTGCAAAGTTCAAATGTCCAAAGCAAGTTGTATTTGTCGAAATACCCAAGACTTCCACCGGGAAAATCCAGAAGTTCAAGCTACGAGAACTTGCCAATCAAACTAGTTAATGAACTAGTTAATGAACTAGTTAATGAACTAGTTAATGGCTGATCGGTGGTCTGACAGTTACTACAGGACAACTTGCGTGGCGCATGACATCTTGTGCAACGCTACCGACCATGAACTTGCGCCAACCGCTTAGACCATGAGTTCCCATGACGATCATATCCACCCGCTCTTGATCGGCCATTTGCACAATCAACTCGGGCGGATTACCACGGTGTACTAGGAACTTAACATCGATCGACCGATCTACAAGCGCTTGTTCGTTCAGCTTGTTGCGAGCGTTTTTTACCCAAGCGCTTGCCATCGACTGTGGACGATCCTCTTCGCTTCCCGGCTGGATCACGTGCAGCAAGATCACTTTGGTCCGACCTGGCTCAGCCAGTCTTCCAACCATATCTACTGCCAAGGAGGAACAATCTGAAAAATCCACGGGGCACAGAATTAAGTCTGTCTTCAATGCTGTCACTTGCCTGCTTGAGTACAACGGTTGGGACGGGAGTAGATTTAGGGTTTGCGACTATCTCGCAACATCTTGTGACATTGCACACATCGCATCGTCATCTGCATGTAAGCTAATGCCACACCATCTAGATCCTTTTCCTCGCACATGCGGCTGATCAGATCCAGCGACTTTTTAAAATCCTGACTTTGCTGATGATAGGCTTCTGTCTGTAACACCATCCAGCCTTCATCCAGCGACAGCTTGCGCAGTTGTTCGCTGTTGGCCTTGATCGTCTGAAAATCAGCCAAAGCAATACCCTCCAAGATCCTCTTTGCAGGTTCTAGCTTTAGCCGCATAAACCCAGCCTTGTTGGACTGGCCAGCTTCCTGGCTAGTAGCGTAATTGACCGCCAAATAGCCTAGTACAAGTAGCGTACAAAATGCTGACACAAGGCGAATTCTCATCAGTAAGGCTCCTTCAACAAAATGAATTGTGATCCTAGGTTGGTAGGGGCTCGACTAGCAATAAACCAACCAATTGACAATGTAACCATTCACGCAGGTTTGTAGCTTGTAGGGTGGGACCAGCGGGGCCGACGCAATTTGATGTTCCCTTTGACCTTTTGTCAATTTTGAACAAACCGCCTGCCCCGCGCGAACCCACCACGGGGCCTGAACGATTACTGGAACATTAGCTTCGCCCAAGTTAGCGCACGTTTGGATCTGTGAACCGACGCTGACGCGTTCGGCTTATTGGATCGTTGATTTGCGAACAAGCTCTAATGTGTCGCATTGTAGCTAAGCATTGGCGGCTGCACAGACACCAGACATGTTTCAAACAAAACTCATGGCCACCTGCGGCTAACCCAGATATCAGGATGGAGAATACTGACAGCCACGAAAGTCTTCTCTGATTCTCACAACGAATTACGAACTCGCTGGAAACCATCTTTAACCTCTCCGGCCAATAGCTTCAGTGCATCCCACACCTGTTCTGCCGAATCCTCGGCAGCCTCTTGTGCTGGCTGAAATCGCTGCCGCAGTTGAAACAGCTTTTCCTCTAATTTGTCCCACTGCTCTTTAGCCTCTTGAGTGCCCAAATGCAGGTCCAGCTTCAGTTCGTCGCGCTGCTGAACCAAGTCTTGAATCAATTTACCGATTAGCGATCGTGGATGCTCAGACATTTTACACACCTCAAAATATGCTATGAACAAATCTTACCTGCCATGCCTTTGATCAACCTGGTAACCCATTCGTGCAATACTTCTATTTCTTGGCAGGAACCAAGTAACGAATATTGATAAGCTGACTGAGATCTGGTCTGAATTTCTCCAGAAGTTGAGCCTGCCCGTACCGCTGACCGAATTGAGCTACGGCCTGCAATACGTCTCGTCGGCTTATGATCCCTACTAACCTCCCTTGGTCGGTCACAGGCAAATGACGATAACCGTGGTTGATCAACAGCGAAGCTACAGAAAACAGATCGGTTTCGGGCGTTACGCAAATCGGCGATGATCGCATGATGGTCCTTGCCGTCTGCTCTGGAGCCGGGCTGCCGTAGAAATCAGCTTGAGTCATCGCTGCCAAGCAATCTCGTTCGGAGACAAAACCGATTAGCTGATTTGCGACTTGAGCATGGCTGACCACAGGCGCATTGGACAGCTTGTTCTTGAGCAAAAAATCAGTGACTTCATCGAGACTCATTTCTGCAGTGACCGTTTTTGGATCGGCTTGCATAAAACTACTTGCCAGTGGTGGTTGTTCGTGCTCGGACATAGAGTTTCTCTCAGTATCTGTTATTAAATTACTCCGGCGATGAAATCCTACAAGCTAAGCTCATTGTAGTATCGCGAACCTAGTCTGCCAGTCAGGGAATCAGTGATTGATGGCGTGGTGGAAACGACTACCTCCTTTGACTATTCACAAACGAAACGTCGATACAATCGAAAGGGGGGATTTCCAAGTTTTTGACCGAATTTCGATAGTATTCACTTTGGCAAATCGATTTATCCTTGACTCAATGTTACACTGCTCCAAGCGACAGGGCTGCAGCAGGATTCGCAGTGATACCTTTTGATTAAAGGACTTGTGTTATCACCATCCTTCATCTTGCAACAAACCTGCTTTTCAATGAATCCCCAAACGACTTCTGCTTCCGAATCGATCGCGGATCATGCCGCTGGCGTCATTGAGACCTACCTAACCGAAGTTCAGCGACACATGAAGATCGCCGTCAAGCCGGGCAGGAAAAGCGCTGAAGCGGTACACCAGCCCCGAGTATTCGCTCGCCGCGCCTATGCGTCGCTGAAAGTTTACGAGCAATGGATATCCGATAGACAACAGAGATGGTTTTGTAAACAGTTGACTCGCATACGGGACGTGGCTGGCAGGCTGCGTGACCTGGATGTTTTGATCGAGCGTTACCAATCAGTTTCTCAGAATGAACAATCCAGTTCCAAGCGACTAAGGAAGGTCTTACCTGGCCTGCGGAAGAAACGCTTGGATCGCTTGACCGAATTAAAGGCCTTGCATGTCCGACTTATGTCTGAGAAGAAGTATGCGAGCCACCAATCCGCGCTACTGGCCAAACTGAAAAGTAGAAGCATTCAGAATAATGCAGAAGAACGATACGAAGCGTTTGCAAGACTTAGGATCATGGCAGTAGCCGAAAAATTCGTTTCACTTGGCTCATTGCCTCTGAACTCGTTGGAAGTCATACATCGATTCCGAATTGGAGCGAAGAAACTACGATACACTTTGGAGGTACTTTCCGCCGCCTTCCCAGAAGATCGCTTCGTAGTGATCCACAAGACCGTTACTCGATTGCAAGACCTGCTGGGTGAAATCAACGACTGCCGGCTTGCTAGACGACGTCTGCGAAAGTGGTCGGCCAAGTGTTTCAGCAAGAAACTATCGCAGCAGTTGAAGTCTCAACTGCTTGGCGAACAAGATCGCCAAAAATCACTCAGGAAGGAACTATCAGCTCATTG
>DAIRSD010000280.1:0-6311 GCA_036804625.1 Aureliella sp.
GAAGACTCAGCCTCCAGGTTCGAGCGAGCATTCTCAAGTTCAGATTGAAGTGAATTGATCTCAGCACGAAGCGTTGCCGTTTCCTGATTTCTTTGGGCCAATTGCTTCGCCAGCGACACCTGCCGTGCAACAGCGTCATCGACTTGGTCTTGCAGCTTTTTCGCTTCCGATTCGAGCGTACGAACTTCTATCAACTCGGGCTTGGGTTGATTTTGTTCCAATAAATCGATTGTCGTTCGCAACTGTTGGTGCTGCGACTGAAGGTGATCCAACTTATTGTATAATTCTTGAGCTTCTTCCACCGTCATGACATCGGCCTGCTTGCTAATTTCCTCAGCTTGAGGGGAGTGGTTTTGTACAATTAGTGATAACAGGATGGCAAGCAGAACAATACCTCCGAACATGTTGGATATCGCATCTAGAAATAGATCAAGACTTGAAGTAGGTGCAGTGGATCGACGTCTCATGGTAAACCTTCAATCTGTGATCGCAACAGAAAGCTTGCATCTTCCGCAGCGACGTCAAATCCGAAAATTGCTCCTGAATTTTCCAAAGCAAGCGCTATCGCTTCAGCGTGGAGGATTGAATTCGTCTCCATGACTATCTGACCCGACTGGTATTTGTAGCCGAGCCTGTGTTCGAGAAACCTGCGGTTTATCTCGGCGGCTACACTGTGGGCATTGCACTCGTGATCGAGTAGGTGGCTTCGGTCCGCATCTTCAATCAACGACATAACGACCTGTACGGCGTCAAGAACCTGTTCCGAATCACAGTTCTGGAAAAAAGCTGTGAATTCATCACATAAGTCTTTCGTCTGGGTGTCTTTCATGGCCCGGACACGCCTCCTGACCTCGATCAGTCTTCCCAAACCAAGCTCACGGCGTAATACGAGACACGCTTCAGCGAAAATGTCCGTGCCTTCAGTGCCAATTACTCTGTAAGCTGGGATGGTCCGTGAGTAAATACGACTCCGTGCGTCATCGAGAGCATGAAGAAGCTGAATCCGAAGAGGGTGCGGAATGTCATCGTACTGGAACACATCCGGTGGCACCGGCGTCGAAGATAGTTGTATTCATCGAACTGGACTCCTACCGCAAAGTCTCGCCTCCGCCAATGGTACGTTCGATCTGACTACACTTGAGCCAGATGCACGTTTCACTTAGTGATGTATCTCGTCTGGCAGATTGCGAGCAATCAGCCACACTCCCCCAATCTAAACAAGAAAGTAGAAGTCGTTAATCCATGCTGAATAAAGTTTTGTCCGCTTTTGGAAGTGCCCTATCATTCAATAAGTCCAAAAACTCTTGGACTTCGAGCTTAACATTTTGTAGAGTCTGTGTATTACTTGTTTCGTAAGCTGAATGATGAATCGGGTAAGCCATTAATCGAAACTTATCGAGTTTCCTCAGTTTAGTCGGGTGACAACCAACGCGCTCATCATCGAGCGACACAATCTCATCCGTGACAACGCCGTACGCAACAATCCCTAATCCATTTGCATATAAGGCAACAATGTCTCCTTTCTCAGGAATTTCAACCTTGTTCTGGTCATCATAGACCCCTGCCATACAACCGTTGGCCAACATTAAGTCATGATGGTGGTAGTACTTCGAATACTCGCCAAAGGTACGTGTATTGTTGATGAATACTTTGATCATGGTTATTTTCCAGCTAATGTAGGTCCCACTCGCTTGTTCTGAATCCGAGGCTCTTGGAATTCTCAGAAACAGTTCGCTTGATCTGGTCTGAGGCTCCCGATGGGAAGTCGGCATTGATTTCGAGAGTAATGCTAACAGTGGCGTTGGGGTCACTTGCCAAGTGGGCGATGCCGCCAAAGGCATCGACTGGTTGATCCCAGGTGAAGGCGCTCTTGCAAACTCCAGCATTCAGAGCGTTTGCTGGGAGAATCGCCTTCTGTTTCTAGTCGTCACCATGTTGTCAGGATTCTCGGCTTTTGCTTATCACGCGGGTCAAAAACGGATTAACTCAGGTCTTTGTCTGTTCGCCGTTTTCTGCTGCGGGATACTGGGGAGGACCGTGCTGTCCTGGTGGGGCTTGATCGCACTACGGCCGTCCAGGGATGAAACATCGCTCTATCCCTCTGAGATCATTACTTACGTGGGTGCATACGCGATGATGTCCATAGCGCTAGTTGTTATTGCGAACAGAATGGCAAGCAGAAGTAAAACTATCATCAACTAGGTGCCAAGCAGCGAGACCGGGTTGTTCTTTCGTCATCCAAGAGCAAAGTACTACTCGCTAAGTCACGGTTTCGTGCACGGTCACAGGCAACATTTCGTGACCATAGGTCACGAAATGTATCAAGCTGCGTTCGTCATTAAGCCTTCAATTTTGTTGAATTCGGCTTTTGCATAAGGCGCAGCTCAGGCGGTTTCGACAGACCGCTGCTTACGCCGCGCGCAGACCAGACACAACACGAGCCCTGCAGCGGTCAACCCGAGTGTCGATGGTTCGGGCACTGGCGAGAGTAGGACTGACCGCTTCTGTTCGCCGTAATAGGCATAACCAACAATCTGCCCAAAATTGTTGATGGAGAAAACCTCGCGGATGTAGTAGCCAGGTGCGTTAGTTAGCAGCGAGTTGAGATTATACATCACACCGTTCTGCCAGAGAAACGCTGCTCGGGGGTCGTTGCTATAGCCCACCGAGCCCACGACCTGCCCCCAATCATTGACGTCCAGTGCGGTTGAGACACTGAAGTCGAGTCTACCGAGCGCGACCATTCGGCCATCGATCCAAGCCGTTGCCTCCGAGTCGAAGAAATAGTTCTTCCGGCTCGTCCCGGCGATGTTGCGGCCATTCGAGCTTAACCCGTAGGCTTCGCCCCTAACGTAACCGGGTAGGATCGGCAAGGCGCTGATGGTGCCGCCATCGTAGACGAATGGCAGTTCCGTGGTGGCGGTGGTTGCGTAGCCGACGATCCGGCCGCTGTTGCTGATTGCAGTCGGCCGGGATCTGCCATTCGGTAAGAAGCCGCCAATTTCGACCATCGAGCCGTTCTGCCACAAAAATCCGCGATAGCGGTTGATGCTACTGCGGTATGATATACCGATGACCTGATTGAGGTCGTTGATGTCGGAGCAGAAAGTCCATCCGCCTTCCAGTGACCCGAGGGCGACCTTCGTGCCGTTGTTCCACAGGAAGGCCTCAAAATTGTGCGATCCTGCAATGCTTTCCATATCATTGACACACACTATGGTGTGGTTGTTGGGCAATCCGGCCGCTGGCGTGAGATTGCCAGCGCTCCAGGCGTAGGCCAGTCCATCTTGTTGTAGGCCAACCTTGCCGCCTTCGGTAATGTCTTGTGCGGCATCGTTAGTGAGCGTGCATTGGCCCAGGTCGGTCAGCCGGTACAAAAGCGCAGCTCGCGCACCGGTGGTACTCGTCCATACCACGCTCAGAATCACTATCGGAACCGCCAGTCGACGGAATTTATGCAAGGGGAAGTTAGTCATGCGGCATCAGCTTTTTTGGGAGGTTGTCTCGTCGGTCAATCATTCAGCGAACTCGACTGCCAAAATTAGTAAGCTTGTGCTAACGTATGCGTTGGCAGCCAATTCGTAATCAGTTTCAATACAATCGAAAGAGACATCAACTGTATGTCGTTACCAGTGTAAAAAGTAATGCACTGAAAAGTAAGAGTATGAATACTTAAAAGTCATGAGTCGTTGGAAATGACATCCCAGACAACTGCAGGTATCAACTTTCAATCCAAATTCCAGTATTCATGAACACATGCAGGATACTACCAGTATTTCACAATTTATACCGGAGGGGCATCACTTGGTTTCCCGTGCGATAGCTTCCCTTGATCTATGGTCGTCGCGTCGGACCGTATGGTCAGACTGACATTACACTGATATTCCAGCCAGGCAGGGACGGAATGAATCAACAACTAGACCAAGCCGTAGGGTTAAAACTAAATCCCCTTCACGGATCGTCAGCGATTCATCAGCTCCGCCAGGATGTGGCATCAGATTACGGAGCGTCGATCCGTCAAGGTGCCTAGCCAGAAGGATGAAAAACGGTAAAGGCAGTTTAATCAGGCCTCTCAAGAACAATTCACCCTGGTGCGTCATCAAAGACTCAGCAGCCTCGTCAGACATTGTACGCACGCTGTCGAGCCACAATCTTCCAATATGAGTTGCCAAAATCTCGGCACGCCATACCGGCATAGTTGTGATACTGTTGAGTGACAGTCCGCCCCGGTGGGATGCCAAGCCACTAGTACACAGGGGAGAAAGTTTAGTCACATAATCGAGGCACAATATGCCAGGGAGCTTTACAATTTCCCAGGCTGCATAGGGAGTAGTCGACTTAAAACGATAGTCTTCAAGTGACGCCTGGCGCTTTACGAGCTTCTTGGCAATGTTAAACGTCAAACACCCGCTTCTTGGCAAACAAATCATGCTTAAATCCTTATGAGAAATTTGCATAGTTGAATCGTGTCCAGGCAATGAACATTGGCGAACGGGTTCGCTCCACCGACCGAGTCATTAACGATCCATGCTCGGATTGCCCGAAGGCACTTCGGAGCCACAGGTTAGTGATGGGTTCTATCACTTCGATGGATTGCTAACTGGATCTGACCCTGCTGAACATTGCCTTGCACAATCTGAATTACGCTAATCAACAGATACCAGCTTAGTGGTATCTCCACCGTGGTGGCTATCCTGGCACCCCCGTGCTGCTTGTGGCACTGAACACTGCGGATCTCGCAGACACTGCCAACCGGTAACCGGGTGCCCCGGAAGTTCGAACACTCATGGCCGGCTCAAGTTAAGTGCCGGCAGGTGAAACAGCCTTACTTTCAACCAATAAACCTAACAGTCAGGCTGTGACTTCCGTCGTGTATATCCTTCATTCCTACGACGTACCTCTGGTTGGCCCAAAGTTACCGTCCGTATCGTGCGAGTTTTGTGGTGACATGTCTATTTTCTCTCCTCTGGAAAAATAATTAAGATTGGCCCGATGTTCAGAAAATGACCCAGGCCTACACGTTGTCAAGATTCACCACAAAAACTGCTTGCCTCCAAAAAATTACTATCAACACGTCGCCCCCTCGGGGCAATCTCTATCGCGTCCGTGTCACAAATTTGTCCCAGGTACCATCGACAACTCTTTGTAAACACTTCCGCTACGACCAGACATCCTGCAAGGCCCGACGGATTCTGCCAAAAGCATCTCCTGTCGTTGCCTGATTCTGGTTCGGACCAAAGACATTCGATCTATTCTTTGGTGCGTTTCGTGGCCTGCGACCCTGCATGAGTCGCGGCCTGAATTCCGGTAGGTTAACTGGCCAATCTTTCCCCGTGTTCTGATGCAGTTCCTACCGGATTGACTTCATCGCAAGCGTCTAGGCCGATCTAGACTTCCTGCACGCTAAAAAAACCCACAACTCCGGGATCCGAGCGTCAATCATGCCTGTGAGGACCTATCGGCTCAGCCTCACAAAACTCCGATCACCGCGTTGCCGGTGGGAATAATAGGAGACCAGGCCGACTGGTCAATGGCTCGAGCAAGAGTACAAATCAAAAATTTCCAAAATGTTCTCGGCCCCTACAGGATGTCTCGCTACACCACGAAAGTCGTTTAGTGGAAATGCGAATAATGGGTAAACAAAACCGGCGAATTGAGGCATCTCTATTCTTCCCAGGTTTCCACTTTTCGAGATGTTTGGTACGGCGAGACAGGAAGTGGGGATATGGCCCGTGAATTAGTGGATCGCCTCCCGGACACGATGCAACGTCATCGAGAAAAACAACCGCTGGCAAATGGAAGTTTTGATTTCAGATGGCTGGAGAGCGAGCCGTAAAGTCAATAGTGCTGAAAGACCATATAGGTCATCCCGCCACCTAACGCGATTGCAAGAACTGCTCCGCCAACCAGTCCTGCACATAAGGCTAAAGTCCAGGAATTGAAAACTGATACCTTGGCCGCCTGCAGTGATGCAAACACAATGGCGGTCGATAGAGTGAATCCAAAGACAAAACCGAATACTGCAAAGACAAATATCACTAGACCCATAATGGTCGCCGGAACTTAACACGAAAACGGATGCGATGCTACGGTGAATACGTTTCCAGAATATAATCGTCGGAATGCTTCCAAGGCAACTAGGCATTGCTAGGCAGACCTATCCAACTCTTGGTGTCCCGGGAGCCATTCGGGGTAGCTCCAACTGCTCCATGTCGTTTGTTCCGCCGGTCCATATAGAAATCCCGAACTCTGCGGACTTTAGCATTCAGTCAAGTGTTCTTTGTCTTTCGGTAGAATCCTGGCTGCGCCCC
>DAIRSD010000281.1:0-6291 GCA_036804625.1 Aureliella sp.
ACGCGCCAATCAACGGGGACACAGCAAAACCATCGTCGGCAAGGTGAATGGCTGGGGCTAAGATGTCCTCCATGGCCAATTTACCAAACTTTTGATGTAGATCATTCCAGCCCGCCACGCAACCTGGAACGCTCCAACTAAGTGGCCCTACGTCCGGTAGTTCGCTGAGACCTTTTTGCATTACGATTTCTCGATTCAATTGCACTGGACTGCGACCGCTAGCGTTCAGGCCGTGAAGCTTGCCAGATTGAGCATCCCAAACGATACAGAACAGATCACCGCCAATCCCGCAGCTCATCGGTTCCACGACACCTAGTACCGCATTGGCCGCAATGGCCGCGTCTACGGCTGTCCCTCCGCGACGAAGTATCTCGATCGCTGCTTGTGTTGCCCTTGGATCGCTTGTACATGCCATACCGTTCTTGGCATTGACCACCGAACGACTTTGTCGTATCGGACCGGCTGGACGATCGTAGGCCGCAATCTGGTCATTTGTTCCCGCAAAGGAAGGTTGATTCTGACTATATCCTTGTCTGACGGAAGTCAGAATCAAAAGCAACAAACATACGAAAATTAGCAACAGTTTGCGAATAACTTGTTGCCCAATGAACCGGAATGTGTTCGCGTCCAGTTGCCGCGAAAACCGGGTGCCAACGCGCGCTGCCTGATGGATAGCTGGGAAGTGTATCAGCGAGTGGTTCCTTGGTGACATCGTGGAGCATTCTCGATTGTTGCCTTGTCGAATCATCGATCTCTCTTTACGCAATAAGTATAGGAAGTTGATCAGTTGGAATGACTTACATATTATCCGATTCGCATCGTTCTAGCGACCAGGTGTTCTGGGTAGGTTTTCGTCTACCGCTAGCCTACCAACCTAGTCATAGACGACCTTGTTGGTAAAATCGCAAGCCCGGTAGTCGAGCATCATTGGATTAGCGTTTCTCTCGCACTCTGCCAGCCGGCGTCGCGTCTACGAAGGCCCTAATGAATCTGTCGAACTTCTCTTAATACGTATCGTTTCAAGATCAGTAGGCTCTTCTATTTTTTCATGACTTCGTTGGGCTATGAAGCGAGTCTCAAGAGGTTTCTCAATGAAATTGCTCTTGAGTACTCGGGAGACATTCAGATATTGGACGCTGGCTGCGGGACAGGAATTCTCGGGCTGAGCCTTATCCAGCGACTTCCGAGCGCAAGGTTGTTGGCTACTGATCTTGAGCCGAATTTTCTTGAGGCCACGAGAGAAAATGCTCTTAGACTGAAGATCACTCAGGAACGGTTTCAACTGGGTATATCTAACATCAACCAGCCTGAACAGGTTGCCACTTTGGACCAGCAAGCGCTAAACCTATCGGCTGAATCGGTAGATATCATCTGCGTGGGTGCCGTGGTTGGCTACGCTCAGAACCCAGATGATTGTATCCAGCGACTTGCCAACTTGTTGGCCCCAGGTGGGACGCTGATTAATCTGGAGATGAACCAGCAGTGGATGGGAAGATACGTTTCCGATCGTTACGATTACCAAAACCTTTCGGTGGACCGAATGAAGACCGTACTACAGCGCTGTGGCTGCTGTGTTCAGATCAAGCCGTTTTCGCTACGCCATTTGCCCGCGAAGCTGACTCGCGTAGGCGTTGTCGCTCGCAAGCTGAACTGAATTACAACGGCAGTATTAGATTTAGAAATATTGGTTAGGCGTGACTATGGACGGTCCACATCAAGCCCACAGAACTTGCGATTGTGGGCTCGCTGTGGCTCGTCGACAGCCAGCCGCCGCAGAAGAAAAAAAATAGGGGGAATGAAGAACTGCCCCGGAACTTCATTCCCCCAGAACCTGTTACCCGAGTGAAATCTGGTAACATGGTGCCAATGATTGTATCGACCGGTGGCAACAGTTAAGCTAATAGGGGAATCCACCCATTTGCGACCGCTTTAGTTAGAACCTGAGAACCTGATGGCTATCGAACCAGAATTTTCTGAAACGCACATATCGGCACCGTTGCGGCGTATTGACCTTGGTTCGGGTGCTGGTCAGGCGTTATGGACTGCGTTTTCGCAGACTCCAGGTGTTGGGGTTAGCATTACAGACACCCAAGGGCGACTGATCTTTGTGAACGATACTTCGCTGGTATTTTTTTCGGGTTCGCCGGATGTCGACTATCAAAACAAGACGATTGCCGACTTTCACACCCCGGAATTTGTACAGGAGAGGCTGCGATTGATCGGTCGAGTGATCAGTGAGAACAAGCCGCTTAGTATCAGCCATATTCTTCATGGACGACCGCTGGTATCTACCGTTTGGCCCTTCCGTGACCACCAGCCGCCGTTTAATCGGGCAATCGTGATTACTTACCAGCGTGGAGCAGGAAGCCCGCTGCCGATACCTTCTGAAATCGAGTCGGTTCAGACCAATTACATCGATTTAGGTCCCTTAAGCGTACTATCTCAACGAGAGTTGGAAGTGATGATTCTCCTAGGTCATGGTCTAAGCGTCCCCAGGACAGCCGCTATCCTTAGCCGAAGCGCAAAGACGATCGAACGACACAAGGAATCGATCAGCGAGAAGCTGGCGCTCAAGGGCCAAGCCGAGATCGTACAAGTGGTCAGCTCAATGGGGCTAGATCTTTCTGACGCCACGTTGCAGCGCATCGCTGAGCCGCAACCGGAAAAATAGCTGTATCCGATGCCGCAATGGGTAGGGTTGGGTAACCGGGGTCGAAGCGATTAGTTTCAACTTGGCAGGATGCTTCTTATGACGACACAATTGAGCGCTTAAAGTGCTCGGTAAATTGCCAAGAGAGCTGTGCGGCTTGGGCACTTTGGATATAGTGTCACGGCAATCCAAGAGCGCAGTCTCGCTGGACAATACCGTATCAATTTTGTAACTCACGACTTATTACTGATCTGGAATGACTAAAGAACTTAACTGGAACAGCCGACAGTTGACGCATGGCTGGCAACGCTCGGTGACCGCTTTTTATTATGGCTTAGGGCTGACCGATGCCGATTTTGATCGACCCCAAATAGGCATTGGAGTGCCTTTGTTGGAAGGCAACATCTGTAACATTCATGCTTACGAATTAGGCAAGTTGATCGCAGAGGGTTGTCAGGATGTCGGCCTGATCGGCTTTCCATTCGGAACGCCTGCGGTCAGCGACAATATTACTCAGGGACACGAGGGCGGCAACGCGAGTTTGGTGTCTAGGAACTTGATCGCCAACTCAGCCGAATGTGTTGTCACTTCGCACTGTTACGATGCACTGGTTGGTCTGCATCACTGCGACAAGAACGGTCCGGGGTTTTCCATGGCTCTGGCGCGTACCAACTTCCCGGGCTTGATCGTCAGTGGTGGCAGCATCATGCCTGGATGTTACCAAGGTCGTAACGTGCCCATCTTGGATGTTTATGACTCTCAGGCCGCAGCCACCGTGGGCTCGATGCGCCAGGCTGCAGCCGACGCGATTCGTCGAGTTGCCTGTCCGGGAGCGGGTGGATGTGGTATTGCAGCCTCGTTCAACACGTGGGGTGTTTTGCTGGAAGCCATTGGCCTGATGCTGCCCTACAGCAGTTCCATTCCTGCCATCGATCCAGCAAAAAAGGAAGAGTGCCGCAAGGTTGGTGCTGCAGTCCGTAGGCTTTTGGAACTGGACCTGCGTCCGCGTGACATTTTGACTCGAAAAGCATTCCAGAATGCGGCTGCGACGATTGCTGCCATCGGTGGTTCCACCAATGGAGTATTGCATCTACTGGCTCTAGCGCGAGAGGCCAATGTCGACTTTGGCCTTCGAGACATTCAGTCCATCTTCCGAAAGACTCCGGTATTGTGCAGCTTTGCGCCTCGCGGAGACCAAACGATGGTGGACCTGCATCACCTGGGCGGCACGCCCGTGCTGCTCAAGCACTTGATGCGAGCGGGATTGTTGCACGGTGATACGATGACGGTGACCACTAAGACATTGGCCGAAAATCTTGCAGATGTACCTGATGTTGCAGACAACCAGACTCTGATGGCACCGATCGAACAACCCTTTAAGCCCTTTGCAGACATGCAGATCTGTTTCGGAAACTTGGCTCCTGAGGGCATCGTGCTGAAGGTAAGCAGTATGACTAACCCAACGTTTCGAGGAACTGCGGTCTGTTTTGACGATGCCAAAGCTGTGGCCGATGCCGTCGAGGCGCGTAGGATAAAGGCTGGCAACGTGATTGTCTTGAGAAATCTTGGGCCCGTTGCCTCGGGTATGCCTGAAGTCTTGATCGCTTCTGCAGCTCTGGCTGTTCCAGAACTCAACGGAAAAGTCGCACTTGTTTCCGACACTCGGGTCTCAGGAGTATCCCATGGGGCGATCGGCGTTCACTGCTCACCTGAAGCCGTCGTGGGTGGTCCGATCGCCCTGGTGCAAGACGGCGACGAAATTAGCTTTGACGCTACCGCCGGAGAAATCACTCTACATGTCGACCATGCCGAGCTGTCACGCCGACGTGAGCGATGGAAGCCAGTTGTCATCAAACACAAACGCGGCTACTTAGCCGATTTTGCGGCGACGGTCTCTCAGTCTCATGATGGCTGTGTGAGTCGCCTGCTGATTGAATGAAGGTGCTAACGGCAGGCTAAACACTCGTGCCTTCGTTCTCGCGTCCGAATCCATCGTTCTCGCGTCTGAATCGGTGAACGGTTAGATGGACTCGTCTAGAACTGATTCATGCGTTTGGTTGCCCGTGCCTCCGGCTGGGCGGTAAACGAGGAATCTCGAAATGCTTTGGCGAAGCGCGGTAAGATCGTTACGATTAGCGCAAGCGATACTTCCCTGGCCTTTGAAGATGAATTCGATCGTTTATCGATGTGTCTGAGTCGATTTGGGCCTTATGGGTAGGCTACGGTTCGAGGATTGCGAGTGTTCCTAGTGAGCACAGTCTGCAAAATTCCATCGATTCACGAGTAGCCGATGCCCGAGTTTTTACCATGAAAACGCTAGTTCCCAATCTATTGAATCCGCAAATCCTACATGTGGCTAAGTCGTTTTGGGACTGGCGCATGCTTTGGGGTGGATGTGCAGTTGTCTTCACGGCTTTGGGCCTATGTTATGCGGTACTTCTAAAACGCGATACCTGGGTCGCCTCCCAAGGAATGATTGTACGCGACGAGGCAACCGGCGCTGTGATGCGATTGGGTCGCTTTGAGAGCCAGACGCAAATGAAGGCCGCTCAAGAGACGGATCTCGAGACCGCTCAATCTTCGGTCGTTGTTCAAGATGCGCTAAACGCTGTAGGAAGCAACCCAAAATTCTTTGGATTGTGGAAAAGCGACCAGCCATTCAGTTTGTCCGAGGCGGAGAGTTTTGCGAGGGATTGTGTCAAAGTTCGAGCACCACGAGGCGCAGAGCTTGGGACGACCGAGGTCATCTATCTGGATGTGAAGAATGGCTCCCAAGATCGTGCATTACTTTTGGCCGCAGCCCTCTGCGACAGCCTCGAGAAGCAGTTGCAGAAAGTGCGACAGCAACGTGCCGAAGGCATCATTCGCGAACTTGAAGCGGCTGTTGCCGTCGCACAAGCAGATCTCGACAGCTCCACGAAAAAGATGGAGCAAATCGAAGTTGCAGCCGGTGTCGACCTGGCTGACCTGCGCGGACTTACTGACGCCAATACCGGCAGCACCAATCGCTTGATGCTGGACCTGGTGAGGGACGATCTTCGAAAGGCGGAGATTGAGCTTCAGAACCACCGCGACAACCAGACATCGACTCAGGCGGCTCTGGACAATTCCACATTGCTATTACAGGTAACCGATCAACTCGCCGATACTCAGCCTGCCATCAGGAAACTACGCGAAGGACTTGCCGACGCGACCATTCAGACCGCTCAGTTGCAAGGCAAGTACTCGGATCAACATCCCGAAGTCCTGACAGCGCTGAATACGGAAGAGCAGTTTCGTCAGAATCTTCGTAACGAACTGCTTGCCGTGCAAGTAGCCTTGGTAGGCAGTATTGAACTTTGTGAAAAGCGGATGACCAAATTGCTTCAGCAGGAGGAAGAGCTAGGCAAGAGGCTAAATCGTCTAGCCGACATCCGAGCGGACTACACCAACGTGGTCAGCGAGGTGCGTGCTCGAAGTGACGAACTGCAGAGGACTCGCCGCGAATTGACTCTGGCTACCGCCGCTCGCGATGCTGCGGGAGCCAGCAGCTTGATCACCCGTTTGAACCAGCCCGTGTAAGGCGCCAAGCCGCTTGGCCACCGCCGTAAGACGATCATCGGCGGAGAACTGGCTAGCGGACTGTTTCTGGGGCTTGGCGT
>DAIRSD010000282.1:0-6285 GCA_036804625.1 Aureliella sp.
GGTTGGGATCCAGCTTTAGGAAAACCTCGCTCGTGGCTGTTCGATTCCGATGGAGGTTTTGGGGGTGGCCACTGGACGCAACTGGAAGGGCGCTGGGTTGTCCACTCGTCGGCAGTATTGCCCGACGGTACCAATGGCTCCGCGATGATCACTCTAACTCCACTATCAACCGACAGATTTTCCATCCATGGTTCCAATAGGTTAGTTGGGGAATCGGTAGAGCAAGACTTCGAAATCATCGTAGCAAGGAAGCCCCCCGCACCTAATAATTAGAGATGACGCTCGATGTAAAGAAAGTCCAGCCCGACATACGCGTGCCGCGTTGACTTCGAAAGAAGGCAATCAGAGTCAATCCAATCCCAATAAAGACAGTGTAAAAAGCAAATCCTCTACCATGTCAACCAAAAAAAATTTCAGATGCGGTTTCTTAATCGCCGTAGTTGCGAGCGGCTTGGTTTTATGTGTGACTGCTCCTGAAGCGATTCCGCAGCAGCGAGGCAGGTCTGGCGGTGGAAAGCCATCCATGGGGCATGTGGGAGGGGGAGGAGCGCGGCCCAGTATGCAACGCCCATCCTCACCCTCGATGGGGGCTAGGCCTAACAATTCTCGACCTTCAGGTGGGTATGCCAACATGTCTAGGCCCTCGATGCCTAATCGACCTTCAATGGGCAACGCGACCACGCGACCCTCTATGCCAAGTACTCGTCCTGCACCCGGCGGAACGACCGGACCTTCACTGGGGGCTAACCGGCCTTCTTTGGGTGGAACCGGAGGACGGCCGTCAGTCAACCCGCCACTGGCAGGTCGTCCCGGCTATGGCAACGCCACTGGAGTAACGCGTCCGAACTTGCCTACCACCACTTTACCTGGCACCAACCGTCCAGAAGCTATCGCACCTCTCCCTTCACGTCCGGGCTTGAATCAGCCGGGAATCACCGCGCGGCCTGGTTACGAAAATCGCCCAGGATTGGGGGAGCGACCCTCGTTAGGAAACTTGGCTAGGCCAATGCCACTTCCTAGTGAACGACCGAGTATCACTCTCCCTAGCGAACGCCCGCAGACATTGCCGGGCAATCGACCGCTCCCTGGCGAGCGTCCTCAGGTAAGGCCTGATTCTCGTCCTCAGCCGTTGCCGGAGAATATCACCAGACCTGGAGTTAACAATCGGCCCATCACACGCCCTGCCGAGCGTCCCACGATCGGTGGTCCGCGCCCCAATCGACCTGGAAACATCAACATTGGAAACAGCATTACAAACAACAATATCAATAACAATATGTTTGTGAATCGACCACCATGGCATACCAACCCAGGATGGGCGCGGCCTGGATGGGGTTTGAATAACAACTGGAATAACAACTGGTACAACCATGGTATCAACAATCATCACCACCGCTGGTACAACGGCTGTTGGCATGGATGGTGGGGCAGCGCTTGGTACGCTCCCGTTTCAAGGTTTTGGGTTGGCTGGGGATTGGGTTCGCTTTCCAACAATTGGGGCTACAGCTATTTCAACCCGTACTTCGTGGCAACCACCGCTCAACCAATGGTTTACGATTACTCGCAACCGGTCGTCATCAATACCTTTTCAGATCCGGTTCAAAGGCAGGACGGAACGACGGAGAATATCAATGCTTCCCCTCAAGAAACAGAGTCTCTATCCGTATTCGACCGCAGCTTGGAGCAGTTTAAGTCGGGCAATTATGTGCAAGCTATTTCTAGCTTGAACCAGGTACTTAAAGAACTGCCTGGCGATGCGGTAGTTCACGAAGTTCGCTGTTTGTGTCTGTTCGCTTTGGGTGATTACAGTTCTGCGGCAGCCGGCCTCAGCTCACTACTGACCTCAGCGCCAGGGATGGACTGGACCACGATGAGCGGCTTATATGGTGACGTCGATGATTACACTCAACAGTTGCGAAGGTTAGAGGCATTCTGCGAGAAAAATCCGGCCAACGCGGCTGCTCATTTTGTTCTTGCATATCACTACTTGGTTATCGATTCCAAGGAGAACGCCATCGAAGCGCTCCAAGTTGTCGTCGAGAATCAACCCAAAGACGTTACAGCCAAGAGGATGCTTGATGCACTGCAGCCTCCAGCCGAAAGAAAGACTCCAACACCCGACAGATCGAAAGAAGTCAACTCTGATCAGGAAACTGACTTGGTTGGCAATTGGCTTTCCAAGTCCGGTTCTACGAAAATTGCATTGACCATCACTGAAGATTCTTCGTTTACCTGGCAGACGACTTCCCAAGGGCAAGTGACTGCTAAGCTAATGGGACAGTTGACTGCATCTCCCGAAGGTATAGCTTTCGAAACTAACGAACAAGGAACCCTTGCTGGAAGCGTTCAATCCCGTGGGACAGACTCATGGCTATTCCAGATCGACGGTGCTCCCCCTTCTGACCCCGGACTCTCATTCATCCGGAGTAAATAGCGGTCTTAATCATATAGGTTCCCATATTTAGCTGTCAAAAGAAGCCTCGGGGAATTTGTATCGATTGAGTCGATTGAGCTTGGGACGTTTTGCCGAGGCCCCGTTCTTGTATTTTTGAGTTCTAGGTTCTACTGAGAGCCTTCCGAGATTAACGAACAGGCGTGGGAAGTTCGCGATTCTCTAGCTGAACAAGCTATTTGTGCTGCGGGTCCAAGGAAGGGCCACAATTTGATTGCGCCGATAGATCGTTCCAAATGAACGATCAGGAGGAAGGGATGTCTCGGTTTTCCAGATTCTTTGGGATGGCGGTCCTAGTCATATCGCCTTGGCAGTCTGTCCAATCGCAAACCAATGTGTGCTGCGACCAGACGACGATTTGCTGCGATGGTCAGGCATCCTGTTTGACTTCCTATTGATCGTGTGATTGACTGGCCTGTACCGACGGCTGTAATTTCTGGAAGCGTCCCACGTTAACCGGTGACTGGATTGGACTTCGATCTAGGATGCAGGAATCTGGCGTTACCTTTGCTGGCCGTTCAACCCATTTCGGCTTTGGGGTAGATGGTGGCATTGTGGCTTCGCCAATTCCGCTGCTGGCACCCGGAAACACGTTCAAGTATACTGGTCGAGGTGAGTACGATCTTTTATTTGACTTAGAGAAATTTGGCGGACTGCCGCACGGATCGTTGTTAGTGCGTGCAGAGCACTGGTATGGCCAGTGGGGCAACGTTTCGCTGAACACTGGCGCGATTCCGCCAGCCGTGTTTCCTGCCGCATTGCCACCTGCGCCCAACGATCCCGGAGTACCTTATATCACTAACTTCTTGATCACCCAGCCATTGTCAGAAAAGTTCGTCGTGTTTGCAGGCAAGAAGGACGTTTTGGGTAGCGTCGACAGCGATGAATTTGCTGGCGGCGATGGTACCGACCAGTTCGTGAATCAGGCTCTGATTGCCAACCCCGCTTTCTTACTGGGATTGCCCTACACATCGTTTACGATGGGAGCCGTCATGCCACGTCAGTGGGGCCGAATCACAACCTTCATCTATGATCCACAGAATCGCACAACGGACTTCTTTCGCTTAGGCGATCTATTTTCTCAAGGCATCATTGCTGGCGGGGAAATCAGCGTTAAGACTAGGTTCTTTGGGAAGAAGGGAGATCAGCACATAGGTGGCATGTGGAAACATACCGACCAAACCGACTTGAGATTCAACGAGCCGCCTCCAGGTGATTACCCATACGAGCCGGTACCTGGGGTTGCTACGCTGGATGATGCCTACACCATCTTCTACGGATTTGACCAGTATTTGGTTGAGTTTGGAGATAAGCAAGGACGTGGATACGGCCTGTTTGGACGTGCATCGATCAGCGACGGTAACCCAACGCCCATCCGCTATTTCTTAAGCGCTGGGCTGGGTGGTTTCAGCCCCCTGTCACCTCATCGGGGAGATCGGTTTGGTTTGGGCTGGTATTACGTTGGTGCCAGCAACGAATTTGGCCCTATTCCGCAGGCCCTATTCGGTCCGCGCGATGGAACAGGTGTGGAAATGTTCTACAACTTCCAAGTCAGTCGCTGGATGAATTTTACACCCGACGTGCAGTTCATTCGTCCAGAAGCAGGAGCTATCGCTGAGGACGCTTTTATCTACGGTGTGCGTCTGAACATGAAGCTTTAACCAGGCAACGAAAAAACTGGGCAAGGAGCGTTCTTTAGAACATTTTGTACCGTACTTCCAGCGATGATGTCCCACAGGTTTACTTTGCCTGAAGTGACCATCACTATTAGGGCTGCATCCATTTCCTCGGCCTGCTTCGTTATCTCCGGAGCGGCCGAGCCCTGTCGAGCAGTCCGTGACCACGTGATATTTGCGTCGGATGGCAGGTCAAGCTTGGGAAAGTTATCCTCTTTCCCGACATGCAGTAACGTCACCTGTGAGTCGCCGCCACCTAAGTTTTGCAACATGGTCCTTACTCGACTAACCGCTCCTTGTGCCTTAGGCTCATGGTCAACCGCCAGCAATATTTTGCTCAGTGATGCACGGCCAGTTTCAAGATCGACACAGCTATGTGTTCCTTCAGTGACGAAGAGAGTTGGCAGTTGAACCCGCTGAGCGACTGTAACCGAACTCGATGGTTTGCTGAAAATCGAACTAGCGCCAGCACCACGAGTTCCCATCACTAACAGATCAAAGCTATCCACGCCGGTAAGGCCGACAATTGCATCAACCGGATTCTGGTCTACGGAGACCAGTTTTTGCACGTGAATACCTGTCAACGATTCAACTTCGCTCTTTCGCGTTCCAGGCTCGATAACACCCCAGCGCTCCAGCGACTTGCGAACGGAAGGAAAATCCTGCCAATCTACTTCATGATCTTTACTGGGAGTGACATGCAGAATGGTTAAATCAGCTTTGTTCTTGATCGCGATAGCCAATG
This sequence comes from Aureliella sp., assembly GCA_036804625.1. Taxonomy (GTDB): domain Bacteria; phylum Planctomycetota; class Planctomycetia; order Pirellulales; family Pirellulaceae; genus Aureliella. Next base: position 4,874 of record DAIRSD010000282.1, read on the forward strand.
CGTGAGCAAACGCGACCTCACTAGCCTCTGAAAAATCGGTGGGGTGTAATATCGAGTAAGCCCGGCCTTGATAGAACGACATGCGAACAGTCTCCTGCGTAGAGAATTAAAGAAAGATAAGAGTATAATTCCAACAAGCGGGGCTGGCAAACTCAAGGAATGGCGGAGGCTGCGTTCACTCGGCGAGCGATCTCGTCCATGAGATCTCGAGTCCTCGCGCCACCTAATCCACCGTATTGAGCTTGAAACACATCGCTAGACAGGCCTTCGGGCAGACCGTCTATTTCTGGAATAAATCGGGATGGGCCGCTGGACTGTGCGACTCGCGCTTGAATCATTCGCGCCGACTCGCGATTTTGGGTCGCCAGGACTGCCAACCGAATACCGGATTTGTTGGCTACCATATCTACGAATGAGAATCCCGATCCACCTGGGTTAGAATCTGAGGCCTCTTTGGCGATACCTACCGCCAGGGAGCGGCTTTCGTCAGATAGAACCACTAGCGCTGCACTGACCGCAAAGTGTCTAGGTAAATCGCCTCGACCATGAACTGTCACCAATCGACGAAGCGCTTCACGCTCTAACTTTCTCTCGGGATCGATTTCACTTCGACCAACGCGAACGATCTGATCATCGCCCATGACGACTCCCAAGGCGAGAATAGCGGCTTTGTTGGGAAAAATAGGATCATTGCCATGTGAATTCTCTTCTGCATATTCGAAAGCCAAACGAAGCAGTTGGTCAAAGGCCTGTTCACCACTAGAAATCTCCGAGGCGTTTTCTAATAAGTGCTGTCCGATGGCCCGAGCGGCCTGCTCGAGATCTTCAGGGACTCGTGTCGATGTACCCCAGACAAACAGTAGTGCCGTAATACTGACCAGTGCGATGGCTGCGTTCCGATTACGGCATGCGGCTAAGCCCAGCAAACCACCGAGGAATGCAACCGTGACGAAAAAAAACAGTTGCTCTCGAATGGGAAAGTATCCGAAATTGATCCATTTCACGCCAACAGCCAAAATCGGTGAGGAGGCAAGAACGATGACCGCAGTGAGTCGTAGGGTAATAGCCTGTACCGACATTGCTGTAAGAACACCTATCATTCCCACGCCGAGGGTGCGTAGTGTTACAGCAGCGATAAAACGTGCCTTAGGTTCTGAAGGCCCGATCAGCGACTGCACAGTTCGAATTGACCAGTCAGGCGCGCTCAGCGGGCGAGGATCAGGTAAAAAACACATCGCGACTAGCCAAACGGCCAGTGAAACTAGCCAAAAAGTCTGAAGTTGATTCAGTCGCTGAAAGTTCGAGTTTTGTCCGATGGTCGCCTCTCCCACTGCTTTCGAGAACTGTTGAATGAATGCCTAAACCACTGTTCCTGGCAGGATCATACCCTCAAACCACTTCAAAGCTACCGC